>NZ_AP031497.1:505000-662500 GCF_042853465.1 Simiduia litorea
TGTGAGGGGAGTGAAATAGATCCTGAAACCGTATGCGTACAAGCAGTAGGAGCACCTTCGTGGTGTGACTGCGTACCTTTTGTATAATGGGTCAGCGACTTATTGTATGTGGCAAGGTTAACCGTTTAGGGGAGCCGTAGGGAAACCGAGTCTTAATAGGGCGTTTTAGTCGCATGCAATAGACCCGAAACCGGGCGATCTATCCATGAGCAGGTTGAAGGTTGGGTAACACTAACTGGAGGACCGAACCCACTAATGTTGAAAAATTAGGGGATGACTTGTGGATCGGAGTGAAAGGCTAATCAAGCTCGGAGATATCTGGTTCTCCCCGAAATCTATTTAGGTAGAGCCTCGGACGAATACCACTGGGGGTAGAGCACTGTTTGGGCTAGGGGGTCATCCCGACTTACCAACCCCATGCAAACTCCGAATACCAGTGAGTACTATCCGGGAGACAGACAGCGGGTGCTAACGTCCGTTGTCAAGAGGGAAACAACCCAGACCACCAGCTAAGGTCCCAAATGTTAATTAAGTGGGAAACGATGTGGGAAGGCTTAGACAGCTAGGAGGTTGGCTTAGAAGCAGCCACCCTTTAAAGAAAGCGTAATAGCTCACTAGTCGAGTCGGCCTGCGCGGAAGATGTAACGGGGCTAAATTAGCAACCGAAGCTGTGGCTACAGACTATGTCTGTGGGGTAGGGGAGCGTTCTGTAAGCTGTTGAAGGTGTGTTGAGAAGCATGCTGGAGGTATCAGAAGTGCGAATGCTGACATGAGTAACGACAAGGGGAGTGAAAAACTCCCCCGCCGGAAGATCAAGGTTTCCTGTCCAACGTTAATCGGGACAGGGTTAGTCGGCCCCTAAGGCGAGGCGGAAACGCGTAGTCGATGGGAAGTAGGTTAATATTCCTACACTTTTTGTTACTGCGATGGAGGGACGGAGAAGGCTAGGCCATCACGGCGTTGGTTGTCCGTGTTTAAGGTTGTAGGCTGGGGGATTAGGCAAATCCGGTCCCCTAAGGCTGAGAACTGATGACGAGCTCAATTTATTGAGCGAAGTGGTTGATGCCATGCTTCCAAGAAAAGCTTCTAAGCTTCAGGTAACAAAGAACCGTACTGTAAACCGACACAGGTGATCAGGTAGAGAATACCAAGGCGCTTGAGAGAACTCGGGTGAAGGAACTAGGCAAAATAGTACCGTAACTTCGGGAGAAGGTACGCCACTGACGGTGAAGGATTTACTCCGTAAGCTGTCGGTGGTCGAAGTAACCAGTCCGCTGCAACTGTTTATTAAAAACACAGCACTCTGCAAACACGTAAGTGGACGTATAGGGTGTGACGCCTGCCCGGTGCTGGAAGGTTAATTGATGGGGTTAGCGTAAGCGAAGCTCTTGATCGAAGCCCCAGTAAACGGCGGCCGTAACTATAACGGTCCTAAGGTAGCGAAATTCCTTGTCGGGTAAGTTCCGACCTGCACGAATGGCGTAATGATGGCGGAGCTGTCTCCACCCGAGACTCAGTGAAATTGAAATCGCTGTTAAGATGCAGTGTACCCGCGGCTAGACGGAAAGACCCCGTGAACCTTTACTGTAGCTTTGCACTGAACTTTGAACCTATTTGTGTAGGATAGGTGGGAGGCTTTGAAGTCGAGACGCTAGTTTCGATGGAGCCGTCCTTGAAATACCACCCTGGTATGTTTGAGGTTCTAACGTAGGTCCCTAATCGGGATTGCGGACAGTGCATGGTGGGCAGTTTGACTGGGGCGGTCTCCTCCCAAAGAGTAACGGAGGAGCACGAAGGTTGGCTAATCCTGGTCGGAAATCAGGAGGTTAGTGTAATGGCACAAGCCAGCTTGACTGCGAGACTGACACGTCGAGCAGGTACGAAAGTAGGTCATAGTGATCCGGTGGTTCTGTATGGAAGGGCCATCGCTCAACGGATAAAAGGTACTCCGGGGATAACAGGCTGATACCGCCCAAGAGTTCACATCGACGGCGGTGTTTGGCACCTCGATGTCGGCTCATCACATCCTGGGGCTGAAGCCGGTCCCAAGGGTATGGCTGTTCGCCATTTAAAGTGGTACGCGAGCTGGGTTTAGAACGTCGTGAGACAGTTCGGTCCCTATCTGCCGTGGGCGTTGGAGATTTGAGAAGAGTTGTTCCTAGTACGAGAGGACCGGAATGAACGAACCTCTGGTGTTCGGGTTGTCATGCCAATGGCATTGCCCGGTAGCTACGTTCGGACGGGATAACCGCTGAAAGCATCTAAGCGGGAAGCCTCCTTCAAGATTAGATCTCCCTGGGACTTTAAGTCCCCTAAAGAGCCGTTGAAGACTACGACGTTGATAGGTTGGGTGTGGAAGCGCTGTGAGGCGTTGAGCTAACCAATACTAATTGCTCGTGAGGCTTGACCATATAACAGAAACGATTGTGTTGACGTTATTTTTTAGAAATGAAATAAAGTGATTTGAGAACGATCTGAAGTTATGTCTGAGAAATCAGAACGACAAATGAATCAGATTTATGTAACAAAGAGACTCAGCATCTACAGAATTATTACGACGACTTTGTGATTGAAAGATGACAAAGGCATTTATCGCCCTATTTGGAGTGAATCGCAAGTCACCGTCCATGGTACTTGAGCCCAGTCCAGCCCTTCATGGCTGGCCGTTCATGACCCCGCAAAGCAATGCTTTGCAGACGGAGCCATTCACCCATACCAGTTTGCTTGACGACCATAGCGATTTGGAACCACCTGATCCCATCCCGAACTCAGTAGTGAAACGAATTAGCGCCGATGGTAGTGTGGGGTTTCCCCATGTGAGAGTAGGACATTGTCAAGCATCTAACTAAAAACGCCCTGTAGGATATCCTGCAGGGCGTTTTGCTTTGTGCGCTCTCACAAGGGTAATCGGAGTGCCGCACCACCCCTCTTTTTATTTGTGGCAGTTCTCGGGCTTCCTGCCCTTCACTGCACCGCCACATCCCTGTGGATTGGGGCCGCTAGCCGAGGCGTCGGACCGGCGGTCCAGCGACCAGCGGATGGCCGCCCCGCCGTCCCACTCCGCGCCCATGTGTGAGCGTGGCCGTAGATGTTATATCAAGGCGCGCCTCGCAGCTTTGCTGCCGGCGAAAGACGGGCTAATTTTTATAGAAGCGGATCAATTCAGGCGGCACCGAGGACTCGTCGGGAAGGCTGTGGCGCCAAGACCTTTCCGAGAACCAAGCTCTAAAGAAACAACCTGCAGATGCACAAAAGCCCAACTGAGTACTCGGTTGGGCTTTCGCTTTTACTTGCGAAGATATACCAGTGTCTGGAAAATTTTGCAGCTTGCAGGGGGCGGCCCCCCGCCTTGCCGCTTGTCTTTCCGTCGTTCCTGTCAGCTGTACCCTGTCAACTGTAAGCCACCTATTACTTATACTTCACCGAACACCCATAAGGTGCTGTCACTGGTCTCTTGACTGCTTCGCCTTTAGCTAATGCTTGCATTGCTGAGGTTAAATAATTTTCTGCCTTTGGAATGTCGGCTTGGTCGGTTGACTTGATGCTGTCGATGGCGCCTTGGTAGCGTAGCGCACCTTCTTTGTCGATGATGTATATGTGGGGCGTAGTTTGTGCGCCGTAGGTTTTACCTACTTGGCCGTCGGCATCGAATAAAACATAGTTTGGCGACGCGTTTCGATTTTCGGTTAGTGAATTTGCTTCTGCTGCAGTCACATAACCTTGCTTGCCAGCGGCCGAGGAAATAATCGATAACCACACAACACCCTCATCGGTGTATTGTTTCTGTAGCTTTTGCATATTGCCGCTGTCGTAATGCTTTTGAACGTAAGGGCAGAGATGGTTGGTCCACTCGAGAATGACCATTTTGCCTTTGTACTGGCTCAGGGTAATAGTTTCATTGTTGCTTGAGGGGAGAGTGAAATCTGGTGCCGGCTCGTTGACGCTAATACGCGCTGAAGCCAAGCCGGTGGCGAATAATGCAGCCAATAAGGTAACTACGCGGATGATCATGGTGTTTCTCCTTCAAGGTAATTGATAAGAAGATCTGGTGTTAAAACCTGTGGCAGTGTTTGTGGCGCGCCACCGACCGGGTAGTAAACGTAGAGCGGAACACCGCTGCGACCAAAAGATTCCAAATACTTAAGGATGTCGTCATCCTTTCGTGTCCAATCTACGGTGATGTAGGCAACATTGAGCCGACTAAAGGCATCTTCAACTTTGTCGGTGTCGAAAGTGATTTGTTCGTTCACTTTACAGGTGATGCACCAATCTGCCGTGACGTTGACTAATACATTTTGCTTGGCAGTTCGGAGTTGCGCAATATCAGCTAGCGTATAGATTTGTGATGTCTCAAGGTTGGTCTTCTGGGGCATGAAGGCGCCGCCTAATAATAGCAGAGCGACAATTAAGCCTGAGCCCATAAGCGCTAGGGGTTTAGATGCTAGGCGGCTCAAGTAGGCACCAAATGAGAGCGCAAGACACAGTATTAGCAGCAGCACCAAGGCGTTTGCGCCAGAAATCCCCGCCACTATCCAGCCTAACCAGATCGCCGTACCAAACAGCGGAAACGCCAACAGGTGTTTGAAGTGCAGCATCCACGCGCCGGGTTTTGGCAGTAAGCGAACACTTGCGGGTAACCGATGTATAAGCCACAGCGGCAGCGCAAAACCGATAGATAATGAGATGAAAATCAGAAAGTTTTCAACGGTGTCGGCTTGTAGCGCGTAACCCAGAGCGCCAGCCATAAAGGGCGCGGTGCAAGGTGTGGCTACAAGTACAGCAAGGCCGCCGGTCATGAAGCTTGCCGATCTGCCGCTCAGATGACTCAATTGACTATTGCCGGTATTTTGCAAACTGCCGCCAATGCGAATGGCGTCTGTGAGTATCAAGCCGAGGGCAAAAAACAGTAACGCTAAGAAAGATACAAAGCTGGCGGACTGCATTTGGAAACCCCAACCCAAGTGCTGCCCCGATAGTTTGGCGAACTCAATAATGCAGGCAAACCCCATAAAGCTAAGTAGAACGCCGGCAGCGTAGGCATCGCCTAGGCGGCGTTGCCTTTGATCTTTGTTCTGGGCCAGAGACATGGCCTTGATGGTCAAAACAGGCAGAACACAAGGCATGAGATTCAGAAGCAGACCACCGGCAAAAGCCATGATCATTATGATTAGAATGTTAGGCGCCTGAGTTTCAGCTGGAGCTTGGTTTTGTGTCGCCGTAAAACTGAATGCTTGTTTGCCGTCTGAGCTTATGGCGAGCCATTGCATGAATTCAGGTGCTTGCCAAAAGTACTGACTCTTTTCAAAGCTGATCAAGGTCTTTGCTTGATCTAGGGCAAACGTTGGCTTAGCGTTATGGCGAACCCAATCGCTAGCAAAAGGTAATAGGGTCCAGGTGCCGATTAGCTCCGTCGGCAAAGAAAGCGCAATGGCCTGATCGGTGATTTCTACTGCTGCCGCTAAATCTTGGTGAGAGTATTGATTAGTTCTGGCTCTAGCAAACTCTTCAGTAATACGGCGGTTATTGAAAATGGGTGCTTGCTCTGACGTTGGCAGTTTTAAGGCAAGTGTGGCGCTGTCAGGAATACAGTCCTCTTTACACACCAACCATGTTAGCGCTACATCAATATTCAGTGCGCCGGTAAACTCTGCGGGTAGGCGCACTGGCAACATGAGCAGGCTGCGCCCGTAACCATAGTTAATTAAATGGGCAACGGGGATAACCTCCGGTATCTCCCATGCTAACTCGCCGGCAACCGCGCCTGCAGTTAGCGTGATATCTACGGCTGGAGGTTCGCCAGAGTCGCCAGGGTTGAGCCAGTAAGTGTGCCAGTGTGGATCGGGTTCAAACAGAACACCTAGCCAGTGCTCAGAGCCCGCTTGCAGCTGACGATGTTCAGAGATGAGCTCGACTCGTATGTGTGGGCCAAAAGCTTCACTGTTCGAAAGCGCCGGCGAAGCCCATGCGAGCAAGCTAAAAACAATGAGCAAAAAGGAGCGAGAGAAGGCCATAACGGTTCCGAATCGTCCGACTATGCCCAGATGTTAAACGGAGAACGCCGTCCGGTGCTAGTGGTTAGCGTTTGAGACCGTTTGAATGCGTGCCTCCAAGTGCGGATGCGTGCTTAGGTATTTGAGCCAAGTATCTTTGTCTTCACAGGCATTTTCTTCGACATCGGTATCTGCTGTGGTATCGGCATTGCTGTCGGCGTCTGTTGCCGCGGTGCAATGGCTGTTATAGAGTTTGGTTAGCATGTCGGCAAACGCTTGCTTGTCATAGCCGCGATCGGTTAGAAACTGTACCCCATACCTATCTGCTTCTAGTTCAAAGTCTCTGGAAAAAGCCAATTGTGAAAATACAATAGGTAATGTCAGAACAATGTCACCTAAGGCGCTGGTGTCACCACCAATTAATGCAATGGTGAGGGAAATGGCAGAGTTTTGTAGTATCTGGCGAAGTGAGTGCTTGTGCGCAATATGACCCAGTTCATGTCCGAATACACCGAGTAATTGCGCCTCATTGCCGTCGGCTAAACGAATCAATTGATCGGTAAAGACAATGGTGCCGTCCGGTAGTGCGAGGGCATTGGCACCCATGTCGCCGCCATCAACGATGTGCAGTTTGTTTAAGTCGTAATTGGGAGCCGCCTTAGCGATACTGTCTCGAAATGATGCCTGTTGTGCTTCCTCCAGTTGCGATTCACTGAAATAGCGCTTATTTAAAATCATCAAGGTTTCGTCGGAGGCTTCTTGTAGCAAGGATTCAGGTAGCTTGTCAGCCACCAGATCGGCTGCAGCAGGAATTCCCCAAAGGAAATAGCTCACACCCAAACCTAAGGTTACTAGGGTCGCCATCAGCACCATCAGTAAACTGTGTTCGAGCTGATGGATATAGTCTGACCAGGTTTTTTTATGTTGGCTTAATAGCTGCTCAAGTTGTTCGTGTGCACTGGTTTCAAGTTGGCCTGTTAACTCTGCGAATTGGATGTAACGTGGTGTTTGCCCAAGTTTGGGCGACACTTTAACGCCGTCGCGCGACAAGGTTTTACTCGGCTGGCCTTGAATAGCTAGGGTCACAAGTTCGCCATTGCCGGTAAGTTGTGCCGGCAGGCTGGCGCTGCTCGCGCCGTCCTGCCAGTGACCTGTGATGTGAAAAGTCAAATCTAGAATCCAACATTCATATCAAATACATCGCCAAATTCTTCGCCGAAGGCAGACGGGTCTTCTTGGCTAACTGCAATGAATTTATCGAGATCACCGTTGACATCTATGGCGGTGTGCTCAGCCGCATAATTCGCCAACTTCACTTTAGCCCAAGGTATGTAAAGGCCGAGAGTGATAATGGTGAGGATAAAGTTACCTATCAGGATTAAGCCGTAGTCTTTGTAGTCAAAGTTGGCTTTGAAGTCGTGATCCGCAAGGTTGAGCTTATTAAAGAAAAGGTTATTAATTGCCACAATAAAATAAATGATTGAGCAGATATATCCGGCTGCGATACCGAAGGCCATCAGAGGCGTGAATATAAGACCGATAATGGAACCGGCGATTGCTCCAATCACAACACAGGCAATGGAAATGAGGAAGATTTTATAAAACTCGCCAATTTTACCATTGAAGGTAAAGCTCTTGTTGCCGTAATTGTGATTGTTAGCGATGTAAGTTTGCTGGCGTTGAATGGCAACAGGCATGAGCAGCATAAAGGTAAACATGGCAGCTATAGGCCATAGAAAGAATGCTTTAAACGCTGGCCAGTAAGTGCCGGTGAAGCGGAAACGGATATTGCGATACGTGGTATTTCTGGCATAAAAAGCTAGAGACTTGTTTAGCACCCATGGAAATAGGAAAATTAAGGGCAGGGTGACTAAGAGGCTGGTTAGCGGCGAGTAATATTGCAGCGCACCGATAAGAATGAAGATGCCCAACGCAATTAAACGACCGATAAGCATTTTCACTGGGTCTGCAGTAAACGCAAAACTGGCGCCGTTAAGTGTTGTATTGCCGTAGAAATACTGGGTGTTTCTGACTTTGGCCCAAGGTGAATAGAGGCCGACGGTAACAATAACGAGCAGAATATTTACAATCCAAATTTTGAAATATTCATAGCCTTTACCGCTAAAACTAAAGTGTATGGTTTGTTTCTTCGCGGTGCTCGATGCCGTTGGGCTGCTTGCAGCGGCGCTATTGACGTCATCGGCAACAGGCTCTAACTCGGTTTGAATGCCAAGTGAGTTCAATTTTGCCTGGTAGCTTTTTGCCGTCGCTTCATCGACATTCTTTTTGATGACGCTGGGCGCGCTCGCAAAGAGTGCCTGGGCCTTTTCAGTGCTGATGCCTGACGCAGTTGCAAAGGCGGCGATAGCTTGCGCTGGATCAGCGTCTTCGTTAAAAGTACCGGTGAGTAGAATGTTATAGGTATGAGTCACGTTTCCTTCCCTAGATGATCGTAGTGGTGAATGTATTGTGTCTTCTTTTTAAACTAAATTCCACAGCAAGGACAGTTGGGGTCCTTTTGTAGCCGTATCTCTTGCCAGCGCATAACCTTGCCATCTAACAAAAGCAAGCGATTGCTCAGACTAGAGCCTGTTGCGGTGATAAGTTTTACCACCTCTAGCGCCTGCACCGTGCCTATAATACCCACGAGTGGCGCGACAACACCAGATTCGGCGCAGGATAAATCATTGGCGCTTGGGCCATAGATACAGCGGTAGCAGGCGCTCGAAGGGTCTCGATGATCAAACACGCTGACCTGCCCCTCCCATTGAATGGCGGCGCCGGAAATGAGGGGTTTGCGAAATGTTTTGCAGGCTTGGTTGAGGGCGAAACGGGTGTCGAAATTATCACTGCAATCCACAACCATGTCTGCGACTTGAACTGCTTGGTTAAGTTCTTGGCCAGTGAGCCGCGAGTGGATTAATGTCACGGCGCAATCGGGGTTTAAGTCGTTAATGCTAGCACTTGCAGAGGTCGGTTTTTGTTGCCCAATGCGCGAGGTGGAGTGAATGACTTGGCGTTGTAGGTTGCTCAGCTCAACGTGATCGTCATCGCACAGGGTTAAATGGCCCACGCCACTGGCGGCAAGGTAGAGCGCAACGGGGCTGCCTAGCCCACCTACGCCGACAATAAGAACCTTTGACTGCAATAGCGCTTCCTGGCCCGCAACATCGATATCGTCTAATAAAATATGTCTGCTATAGCGCAGTAGTTGATCATCTTTCATGGGTATTTGCTCGCCAGCGGCCGAAAGAAAAGCGTTCGTGTCCATCCAGATCCATGCCGCTACCTACGTCTGAAAACCCCGTTGCCAGCAGCATGTTTCGCACTTCACCTGCCTGATTGTAGCCGTGCTCGAGTATCAGGGTGGCTTCATTATTTAAATGTTCTATCGAATCATTAATGATGCACCGTAAGTCCGCTAGGCCATTTTCTTCGGCCACAAGCGCCGATAGCGGTTCAAATCTAACGTCTCCCTGTAAGAGGTGAGGGTCCTTTGCGTCGATGTAGGGCGGGTTGGAAATAATAAGATCATAGCGCCGATGTTGGATTGCACTAAACCAATTACTTACTTGGAAAGTGCAATTTTTTATCTGTAGGTTAAGGGCATTTTCCTGCGCGAGTGCTACGGCGGCCGGCGATATGTCCAGCCCAGTAATTTGCCAAGCCGGTTTTTCGTAGCCGAGCGCGAGGGCGATGGCGCCTGTACCTGCACCGAGGTCCAGTAGCTCGCAGTTGGACGGAAAAGATTGCGTTAGGAGCCATTCAATGAGTGCTTCGGTCGCTGGCCTGGGAATCAGTGTAGAGGCATTCACTTTGATTGGTAGCGACCAAAATTCGCGCTGACCAATTATGTGGGCAATGGGCTCTCCAAGCTTACGCCGCTCGATCAGCTCGTTGAAATATGACGCTTGCTGGTCGGAAAGCGCTGCTTCTGGCCAGGTGTATAAATAGGTTCGTTGTTTGCCAATGGCGTGACAAAGCAACAGTTCTGCATCGAGCCGTGCGCTATCGCTGGCGATAGCGGATGCTTCAGAGAGTGCGGCTTTAATTGTCAGCATTAACTGTCGCCGGCGAGTGCCGCTAATTGATCCGCTTGGTATTCGTGTACGAGTGGTTGAATCACTTCGTCCAGTTTACCTTCCATGACTTCGTTTAATTTGTACAAGGTTAAATTAATACGGTGATCGGTTACTCGTCCCTGCGGATAGTTATAGGTGCGAATGCGTTCGGATCTATCGCCGGTACCCACTAGCGAGCGGCGTTCATCCGCCATTTCCTGCGCGGCTTTATCTTCCTGGGCCGAGTTTAATTTCGCCGCCAAGAGCGACATGGCACGGGCGCGATTTTTATGCTGCGAGCGCTCGTCTTGGCACTCGACGACGATACCGGTTGGAATGTGAACGATACGAATGGCCGAGTCGGTTTTGTTAACGTGCTGACCGCCGGCGCCGGAGGAGCGGAAAGTGTCGACGCGAATATCCGCTTTGTTAATGTTCACTTCTTCCATCTCGTCGGCTTCAGGCATCACCGCGACGGTGCAAGCGGAGGTGTGAATGCGGCCTTGCGATTCCGTTTCAGGAACCCGCTGAACCCGGTGCGCTCCCGATTCGAACTTCATTTGCGAGTACACGCCTTGGCCCGCAACACGGGTGATAATCTCTTTGTAGCCGCCGTGTTCACCGTGGTTTTCGCTGATGATTTCTATGCGCCAGCCGCGTGTTTCAGCGTATTTACTGTACATGCGAAATAGATCGCCGGAGAAAATGGCCGCTTCGTCACCGCCGGTGCCGGCACGAATTTCTAGGAAAATATTTTTGTGATCGTTAGGATCTTTGGGTAGTAGCAATAGTTGCAGTTCTGCCGTCAAGGGCTCTTCTTTTTCGCGTGCCTCGTCCCAAGACATTTGCGCCATTTCGCGCATTTCTGGATCTGGGTCTTTTAATAACTCTTTGGCTTCTTCAATATCTTGCTCTAACGCAAGGTAGCGACGAAAGCATTGCACGACGGGCTCAAGTTCAGCGTACTCTTTGGAAAGTTCGCGAAATTTATTTTGATCGGAAATAATATCCGCATCAGAAAGCAGGGCCGAAACTTCTTCATAGCGCTCGTCGAGTGATTCGAGCTTAAAACGAATAGAGTCTTTCATTTAAATCTATTTACTCCGCTTTGTTTGCGTTTAGGGCAAACAAATGATTGGCCATCACCAAAATGTCATCGCGGCCGTCTGCACTTGCTTCGCGTAAGGCCGTGGTTGGTTGATGTAAAAATTTATTAGTCAGGCCGTTGGCCAGTTGAGTCAAAACCTGCTCTGGATTTGCACCGCTGTGCAGGGCATTTAAGGCCTTTTTTAATTCGGCATGCTTTTTTATCTCGGTCTGCTCGCGCAGCGTTTTGATGGTGAAGTTTGCGCCCAGGGCGTTTTGTTGACGACTGAAATTCAGCACGCCTTCATTAATAATTTCTCTTGCCGCCATGGCCGCGTCTTCGCGCGACTTTCGATTGACGTCTATCACTTCTTTTAGATCGTCAACGCTAAATAAAAACACATCATCCAGTTCAGCCACTTGCGGTTCGATATCTCTGGGTACGGCGATATCGACCATGAACATGGGTTTGTGTTTACGTTTTCTTAGCGCGTCTTCGACCGAACCTTTACCGAGAATCGGCAGCTGGCTGGCGGTAGAGGAAATAACGATGTCGGCTTTGTGTAGTTCTGTCGGAATGTCTGACAACAAAATAGGTTTGGCGCCAAAGCGCTCGGCCAAATCCGCCGCTCTGGACAGCGTTCTGTTAGCGACGGTGATTTTTTTTACCCCTTGCTCGCTTAGGTGTCGCGCCACCAGCTCAATCATTTCGCCGGCACCAATAAGCAGCGCTGATTGCTCGCTCAGATCGGCGAAAATTTGCTGCGCCAAGCTCACGGCCGCATAGGCGACGGAAACGGGGTTTTCGCCGATGGCGGTTTCGGTGCGTACTTTTTTCGCGATGCTAAACACTTGCTGAAATGCAATGTGCAACTGACTGGCTACAGTGCCGGCTTCGCAGGCCACCGCGTAGGCGGATTTCATCTGCCCTAATATTTGCGGCTCACCTAAAATCAGGGAGTTGAGGCCGCAGGCGACTTGCATCATGTGATTGATGGCGCCGTCACCTGAGTGCAGGTAATGGTAAGGCGATAGCTCATCGAAGCTAATTTTATGATGCTCGCTGAACCATTGCAGGACTTTTACGGTCTCAATCTCGCCGTGAAAATACAGCTCCGTCCGGTTGCAGGTCGATAGTATGGCTAGCTCTTTCAGGCCAAGTTGAGACTTTGCATCCTGTAAGGCTGAGGTCACCGTCTCTGGCGCAAAGGCTACCCGCTCGCGCAGTGCTAGCGGTGCCGTGTGGTGATTGATGCCTAAGGCCTGAAAGGTCATGGGTTTACAGAATTAACTATTTAGGTAAAAAGACCGCCAATTGTCCTGTTTGCGGAGGCTGCTGACAAGTGCGAAGGTAATTTTACCTTTGGCTCGAAATAGCAGGGTAGGCTATTACCTGTTTGCCGGAGCGTGGTAATCTGCTGCTCTTGGCTCATTAATCGTTTTTAGCAGCGGCCTGAACTTGCGCCCTGGAACGGAGATTTATGACGTTTTACACACGCTTATCCATTGTCGCTATCCTACTTGCCGCACTCGTGGGTTGCGCTGGTCTCGAAAAACAACCCTCAGTGGCAGAGACCGAGCAAGAACTTGATGAGGCAGGCGTAGACGTTGTCGAGCCCGAAATTGCCGCGCCTATAGCGCGCGCTTTTGAGCCAGATACTTTCTACGCATTGTTAGTCGCCGAAATGGCCGGTAGCCGCGAGCGCTTTGATATCGCCCTGGGCAATTATGTGCAACAAGCCCATAAAACCCGTGATCCAGGGGTAATTGCCAGAGCCACGCGTATCGCTCGGTTCCTAGAGAATCGCTCGGCCGCGCTTGAAATGTCCGTGCTCTGGGTTGAGGTCGAGCCAGAAAACAATGAAGCTCGCGTGCTTGCCGCATCCGAACTGTCTGAGGCTGGGCGCTTGTCGGAAGCTTTTACCCATGCAGACTATTTAGCGGCGCAAGGCAACCCTATGTTGTTGCAGACGGTCGCTGCCTACGCCAGTAAAGGCACGGATATCGAGCGCGAACAATTGATCGTCGGGCTAGAAACGCTGAAGCCTCAGTATCCCGACGCCGTTGAGCTATGGATGGCGTTGGCGCTTGCCTACCAGCAGCAGGGGTTGATGGATCAAGCGGTGGCCGCGGTTAAAAAAGCGGTCAAGCTAGATCCAGAGCACTTTCAAGCGCAAGCCCTGCAAGCGCGTATCCGCTTCCAACAGGGCGACCAAGTGGGCGCTATTCGCCAGATGGCGGCACTGGTAGACACCAACCCGGGCGATAACCGGATTCGGTTGCAGTATGCGCGCATGCTAGCGGGCACGGATATGGTAAAGGCTGCCGATCAATTTGAGGTGTTGGTGCAGGACAATCCTCACGATGCCGATCTGCTCTTGTCTCTCGCACTGATTCGCTTCGAACAAAAGAATTTTGAGCCGGCCAAGGCGTTGTTTGAGCAGCTAACCGACATAGAGTCGCGTAGATCTACGGCTTACTACTATTTGGCGCGTATCGCTCAGCAGCAGGGTGATTTCAATGACGCGTTAAATAATTACCTGAAAGTAGAGCTGGGGCCAGATTTTATGCCGGCGCTGGTGCAAACCTTGGAGATATTGGTCGCGGCGGGCGAGTTAAAGCCGGCTAACGCAAGAATGCAGGCTGTGCGTAAAACCGTGCCTCAGCAAGTTGAGCGCTTGTTTGCCCTGGAGGCTGAGGTGTACGGCAAATACGATCACCTAGAGGCCGCTGAGCAAATCTTATCTCAGGGCCTGGCGGTAGTGCCCGATAGTACAAGGTTGCTCTTCAGTCGGGCCATGATCAACGAGCGGCGCAACATGCTCGACCTAGCCGAGCTGGATTTTCGCAAAGTTATTCGCTACGAGCCGAACAACGCCATGGCACTGAATGCCCTCGGTTACACGCTGGCTGATCGCACCGACCGGTTCGATGAGGCTTACGAGCTGATTGTGCAAGCCCATACGTTGAAGCCAGATGATGCCGCGATTATTGATAGTTTGGGCTGGGTCAGCTATCGCATGGGAAATTATACTGAGGCCCTATTGCGCTTAAAGGAGGCGTATACGCTGTTTCCCGACCCAGAAATTGCCGCCCACCTCGGTGAAGTGCTTTGGGTGACTGGCGATAGGGCGGCGGCCTTAGATGTCTGGCGCGAGGGGATCGAACTGAACCCGAATAGCGACTTGATTCCCGCGGTCATGCAACGCTTAGGTGCCCCTGAATAGATGACTCGCATTAGCAACTTACTGTGTTCGTGGCGTCAATTGGCCTTGGTGTTGGCTGGAGCATTACTGCTTCAGGCGTGTGCCGGTAAACATATACCTGTTCCCGCCGACGCCCTGCTCGATCAGCGCGAGCAGCAGTTAATGCGCCTTGAGCATTGGTCTTTTAAGGGCAAGCTCGGCGTTAAAGCGCCCGGCGAGAGTGCCTCTATTTACATTACCTGGGATCAGCAAAAACAAGATTATGTGATAAGTCTGCAGGGCCCCTTAGGGCAAGGTAGCGCTAAAGTGTTGGGCTCTAATAGCGGTGCAACCTTGGAGCAAGATGGCGAGCACTACCAGTCTGATGACGTTGAGACCTTAGTGTTCCAGCAGTTTGGTTGGCAGTTGCCAGTGCATCAATTGAAGTATTGGCTGCGCGCCTTGCCGTCACCGGCGAGCGCAGACAGGCGGCAACTCATGCGCGACGAGCAGGGGCTATTGCTTAGTCAGCAGCAGGCTGGCTGGCGTATGGAGTACAGCCAGTACCACTGGGTCGGCGAGCAGGCGCTGCCCGGTAAAATTAAGGCCGAGTCCTCGTCACTCGGCGTGCGTTTAATCTTAGTGATCAATCAATGGCAATTGGGCGCAAAAACGTTAGGGGCAAATCAGTAGTTATGCCGGTTCAATCTTCCTTGCTACGCTGGCCAGCACCGGCCAAGTTAAATCTCTGCTTGCACATCACAGGCCGCCGGCCCGATGGTTACCACAATATCCAAACCTTATTTCAGTTGCTCAATTATGGCGATTATTTGGTTTTTCACCCAACGGATGATGGCCTTATCTCGCTGGCTCAGCCCATGCTCGATGTGGCAGATGCCGATAATCTTGTGGTGCGGGCTGCCCGCGCGCTGCAGCAAGCCACGGGCTGCAGCAAGGGTGCGACCATCAGTGTTGATAAGCGCATTCCCATGGGCGGCGGTCTAGGCGGTGGTTCGTCGAATGCGGCGACCACGCTGGTGGCGTTAAATTACCTCTGGTCAACGGGGTTAAGTTTGCCGCATTTAGCCGAGGTTGGGCTGCAGCTGGGGGCCGATGTGCCGGTGTTTATTATGGGCCAGACTGCTTGGGCGGAAGGTGTTGGCGAGCGCTTAACGCCGGTGCAGATGCCGAGCCATTGGTATCTGGTGGTCACGCCAAATTGCCATGTCTCTACCGCCGCAATATTTTCAAACAAAGATTTGACAAGAGACACAGCCGACATTACAGTAGCGGCCTTTCTTGAGCAGGGTGGGCAGAATGACTGCCAAGCGTTGGTTGCAACGCTCTACCCTCAAGTGCGCCAAGTCATTGATTGGCTTAATCAATTTGGTGCAGCTCAGATGACTGGAACAGGTGCCAGTGTGTATTGCGCCTTCGCCAGTGCAGAAGCAGCACAAGCCGTTTTGTGTATTCTGCCGAAGCGTTGGCAAGGGTTCGTAGCGCAAGCTGTGAATGCATCACCCTTACATAATCTGTTACAGAAAGTTGACGTTACTGGGGCATAGCCAAGCGGTAAGGCAGCGGGTTTTGATCCCGTCATGCGAAGGTTCGAATCCTTCTGCCCCAGCCATATTCAGGTATTAAGGTGTTCGTGCGCAGGCATGCGCAACATCTTACTTCTATAATCAGTGACTTTGAGTTGATCAAAAGAATCTGACACAGACAGCTAACTGGCAGCAAAGGTAACTCCCTCGTGAACAATTTCATGGTCTTTACCGGCAACGCAAACCCTGCGTTGGCGCAAAAAATCGTTGATCAATTGGGGCTGCCTTTAGGCGATGCCAGTGTTAATAAATTCTCCGACGGCGAAATATCCGTTGAACTGAACGAAAACGTGCGCGGTTGCGATGTTTTTGTTGTGCAGTCTACTTGCGCGCCTACCAACGATAACTTAATGGAGTTGATCGTTATGGTCGACGCTTTGCGTCGCGCCTCCGCTGGCCGTATCACTGCTGTTGTTCCTTATTTTGGTTATGCTCGGCAAGATCGCCGTGTGCGTTCAGCCCGTGTGCCTATTACCGCAAAAGTCGTGGCCGATATGATGGTTGCTGTGGGTGTAGACCGGGTTTTAACTGTCGATTTACACGCCGAGCAAATTCAAGGCTTCTTCGATGTGCCGGTTGATAACGTCTACGGCTCGTCGGTCTTAATTGAAGATATCGAGCAACAAAAGTTTGAAGATTTGGTTGTGGTTTCGCCCGATATTGGCGGTGTTGTTCGCGCCCGCGCCGTGGCCAAGCAGTTGGATATTGAACTCGCCATCATCGATAAGCGTCGCCCGAAAGCCAATATGGCCGAAGTGATGAACCTGATTGGCGACGTTGATGGTCGCACCTGTTTATTGATCGATGACATGGTCGATACCGCGGGCACTTTATGTAGCGCCGCTGCCGCGTTAAAAGCGCGTGGCGCTAAGAAAGTTGTAGCCTACTGTACCCATGCAGTGTTATCCGGTAAGGCCATTGCAAACCTAGACGGCTCTGTACTTGACGAGCTAGTGGTAACGGATTCTATTCCGTTGAATGAAGCCGCGAGCCAATGTAGCCGCGTACGTCAATTGACCTTATCAAGAATGTTAGCTGAGGCGGTGCGCCGCTTGAGCAATGAAGAATCACTGAGTGCTATGTTCCGCATGTAAGCGGCGGGCACCGTGTTAAGCGCCGAATCATCGGCTTTTTAAACCCCTGTCAAAACCGGTCGCAGGTTCTGATGGATTATTGAGGACACTACAATGTCTGATGCATTTACAATTATCGCTGAAAAGCGTGACCTTGAAGGGAAAGGTGCGAGCCGCCGCCTTCGTCGTCTCGCTGGCAAAGTTCCCGCTATCATTTATGGCGGTAAGTCTGCACCTGCAAACGTTCAATTGATTCACAAGGACTTAGTAAAGTCTTTGGAGAACGAAGCATTTTACTCGCACATCATCTCTATCGTGGTGGACGGTAAAGCGGAAGACGTTTTGTTGAAAGATCTGCAGCGTCACCCCTCTAAGCCACAAATTTTGCACGCTGATTTCCAGCGCGTTGTTCGTGGCCAGAAGATGCACGTCCGCGTACCGTTGCACTTCATTAACGAAGCAACGGCCAAAGGCGTTAAGCAAGGTGGCGGTATCGTTTCTCACCTGATGACAGATTTGGAAATCAATGTATTGCCAAAAGATCTGCCAGAGTTCATTGAAGTTGATGTGGCCAATTTAGGCTTGGGCGAAAGCTTGCACATCTCTGATCTGAAACTGCCAAAAGGTGTTGAGTCTATCGAATTGTCTCACGGCGCAGAGCACGATCAGCCCGTTGTTAGCATCATCAAGCCGCGCGGTATGGCAGCAGACGACGCCAGCACTGACGAAGCGGAAGGCGAAGCAGACGCAGAGTAATTTGCTAGCGGCCCGGCTAGTTGCTGGGCTCTCTGCCTGAATATGGCCCCTGCATTATGAGCGATCCAATTAAACTCATCGTTGGTTTGGGAAACCCCGGCCTAGAGTACGATCGGACGCGACATAATGCAGGGGCCGATTTCGTTTTTGAACTAGCACGTCAGTTCAGCGCCCAATTAGTACCTGACAATAAAGTGTTCGGTTTAACCGCCAGAATATTTATTGGCAGCCAAGACGTTCGTTTACTTATCCCCACGACTTTTATGAACCGCAGTGGTCAGTCTGTGGGGGCATTGGCGACATTTTTTAAAATTGAGCCAGAGGCGATTTTAGTCGCACACGACGAATTAGATTTAGCGCCGGGCGTCGCACGGTTAAAAGTTGGCGGCGGTCATGGTGGTCACAACGGATTGCGCGACATTATTAGCTCGCTCGCTAATAACAAAAATTTTATGCGGTTGCGCATAGGTATCGGCCACCCAGGCCATGCCAGTCAGGTGTCCGGCTACGTGCTTAAACGCGCACCGATCGCGGAACAACAACTTATCGACGATGCCATTGCCGATGCCTTACGCCAAATAAAGCCAACAGTGGCTGGCGATTTGGAAGCGGCGATGCGCGAATTGCACACCAAGAAATAATTGATTTCGAGGAAATAGTTATGGGCTTTAATTGTGGAATTGTAGGTCTGCCTAATGTTGGCAAGTCCACCTTGTTTAATGCGCTGACCAATGCGGGTATAGGTGCAGAAAACTTTCCTTTCTGCACCATCGAGCCCAATGCTGGCGTGGTGGCTGTACCCGATCCGCGCCAAGATAAGCTAGCAGAAATTGTTAAACCCGAGCGCGTAGTGGCAACTACCATGGAGTTTATCGATATTGCTGGTATCGTTGCTGGCGCCTCAAAAGGCGAAGGCCTAGGTAATAAATTCCTGGCTAATATTCGCGAAACCGATGCCATTGCCCACGTCGTACGCTGCTTCGATGACGACAACGTTATTCACGTGGCTAACGGTGTAAACCCGGCTGCCGATATTGAAGTGATTAACACCGAGTTGGCCCTAGCCGATTTGGAGGCCGTTGATAAGGCGATAAACCGGTATGCCAAGGCGGCTAAGGGTCAAGATAAGCACGCTATGGCCATGAAGGCTATATTAGAAAAAATTCAACCACACTTAAATGAAGCTAAGCCCTTGCGCTCTTTTGGCCTAGATAAAGACGAGTTGTTGTTGCTGAAAGAAATTAATTTGTTAACGCTTAAACCCACCATGTATATCGCTAACGTGGGCGAAGATGGCTTTGAAAACAACCCGCATTTAGATGTAGTGACTAAAATTGCCGCTGAAGAAAAATCCGTGGTGGTGCCCATTTGCAATAAGTTAGAAGCCGATATTGCCGAGCTGGATGGCGAGGATAAAGCTGAGTTTCTCGCTGAAATGGGCATGGACGAACCGGGTTTAAATCGTGTCATTCGCGCTGGTTACCAGCTCTTGGGTTTGCAAACCTACTTTACTGCCGGCGTGAAAGAAGTGCGTGCATGGACCATAAAAGTTGGCGCCACGGCACCGCAGGCGGCGGGTGTTATCCACACGGATTTTGAAAAAGGTTTTATCCGCGCTGAGACCATCGCCTACGATGACTTTGTTGAATACAAGGGCGAGCAGGGTGCAAAAAATGCCGGAAAGTCGCGCAAAGAAGGTAAAGAATATGTCGTCAAAGATGGCGATGTATTGCACTTTTTGTTTAACGTTTAACGTTTAACGTTTAACGTTTAACGTTTAACGTTTAACGTTTAACGTTTAACGTTTAATGTTCGAATGTAAATTCTGAAAAAAAGGGATCGCGAGATCCCTTTTTTAGTTCTCGTTTCTATTGGTTAAAACTTGGCCGCTACTTTAACGTTGGCGGTTACATTATTTGCATCAATGTAGCCAATGGTGTTGGGATTTTCGGCAACGAGTTTCAATACATCCGCATCGCTATTTACCTCCTTGGGAGGCGTGCCCTGCCCAGTAAAAAGCAACTTCGACCAATAGGCTTTCAATTGGCTCGCCGATTTGTTTAGCACTTTATCCATGAATTCGGCGCTGCTGCTAGAGCTTTCAGGTTGGTTTATAGGGATGGCCGTGGAGCCGTCGGGGAAAGCCTTTGCTTTACCGAGGAATAGATGTGTGATGCCGGTTGCATCCATATTATTACTGTTGCTCGGGTGCACAATAACGGCAACCTCTGCTTGGCATATAGTGCTTGCGCTAAGTAGTCCTGCACAGATGATTTTTTTCATTTCAGGCTCCTTAGAATACGACGTCGATGCCGAAGGTTAAACTTTTGCTATCACCGGCGACGGCCAGATCAAATGAATTATCTTTTACTTCGTCGTATTGAATTTTAAACGCCGCCGAGGAATGAAAGTCCCAGCGTAGCCCAAGGAAGGTTGTGTTGTGATCTTCGGGGTCGCCTTCCGCATCTTCCTTAAACGTCGAGTAGCCTACAAAGGGTGTGTAGTCACCGACGCGATAGCCCAGTGTGAGCATGCCGGTATCCAAATTTCCGCCTAGGTCTAAACGATTTAATTCCGTGAGAAAAAAGAAGTTACCAAAGTCGCCATTTACCGCCATGCCATAAAATTTACCTTGCCGCTCATCCTTGCCATCCCATAACACAGGCACACCGCTGCGATAGCGTTTGTTGGTGTACTGCATGTGGGTCAAGCGCACTTCGAGCCAGTCTCGGCTTAGGGTCACAACACCGCCCAAAATATCTTTCCAGATTTCCCGAGTCGGTTCTAGAAAGAAGAACTCACTTAGCAACTGATTGTCTTTGCTGTCTTCATTGCCGCCATAAACACTGGCGCCAAATGCCCACTCGCCCCAGGTGTCGCGATAATTCAGATTTGCGCCGTTGTAATTAAATATTTGCCAGGTATACGTATCTGCGGGAGGTCTCATCCAGACATAGGCGTAGCCAACATCGTAGAAGTCGGAATAATAAAACAATGGCAAGCGCTTTTTGCCGGCCTGGAAAGTCCAATTGTCATTGATGTCGTAGGAAAGGTAGGCCCATTCGAGCCGTGCATTGTAATCATCTGCACCGCGGCCAACCAGTTGGGCCGTGGCTGTGAGACCCTGGGCGAGGTTGGCATTGGCCTGGATGCCGATCAACGACTCAGGCGTAAACGACCAATCTTCATCGTAGGATGACACTATGGGGTAGTCTGCGAGGAAGGTGGGTGGAACGTCGTACTGCGGAACTCCAGTCCCGCTTAGCACTTTACCGGCGTTGATGCTGGTAAAACCTGAAAAGCTGATCTCGCCGCTGGCGCTAAGTGCTGTTGCTAAAACCGCGAATCCAACAGCATTCGCCAATATTTTTTGCTGCATGGTTAACCTCTACTTTTTTTAGTCTAGGTTAACGTTAGATCAGAAATAGCACGGCGCCAGAGACTTTGGGTTTGGTCTATAAGCTAATTTGTTCTTAACCGGATCTTTTATATATTTTTCGGGCTGCGGAGCCGCTGAGGTAGCGTTTCCGCGCTGATTAGCAGGTCTATACGGACGCTTTCTTTTTAAAGATAACGTTTTTCAACCAAACTAGAGGTATAAAAAGTAAAAACCAAAATTTCTTGAGAAAGATTAAGGCCATCGCAATTAAACCAGTTTTGGCCAGAACCTTACCTGCAATTAGACCGCCAATGCCGTAGGCCGCCACTTGATCTATAGAGGGGTCGAATTGGGCGTAGCGGTTGCCGTCGGTGAAGCTGGCCATGGCGAGCACATCGTTTCGGGCGGCTTCAATTTCTGCAAGTTGTGGCATAGAGGCGATAAAGTTCAGAACCAGTACACCTTCGCGCCCTAGAATTCTAACGTTGTAATTCAACGTGTTCTCATCGGCGTCACCGAATTTAAGCTCTTTGGCCCAATAGAGTTTATGGGTTTCGGCATCGTAGTAAGGCTGTGAGGCCCAGCCGACCAGCGTAATAGCATCGTAACCCGCCTCGACTCGGAACTTGGATTCATGTTGGGTGTCGGCCTGCATGTCCGCCAGTAATTCTGCGTAATCTATCTCTGCGGCATCATCATCGTACACATGACCTTCGGCTTCGTAATCGATGGTGACGCCCCAAGATGCGCCATCAATCGGCGTATAATCGGCCGGAAACAACATGCCCAAGTTAAGTTCGCTCTCGGGGTTGCCCCAAGCCTCCTCCAGTACCCGTTTGGTGTCTTCTGGTGACAAGTAATAAAAACCTTCGGGTACGTCTAAGCTGGCGATACCACCAGGCAGGGCAATGGTTCCGGTTTGTGGGGTCAATGAGTCGAGGAAGTCGGCGGCCCATTGTTGGTAGGCTTGCTCTTCGCTGGTTACCTCTGCTGTTATCACATCGGCGTCTGCTGCATCGGTGGGTGTTTGCGCGAAACTTACGCTGGTTAGGCTGAGTGCGAGCAAGAAGGCAAGTGTTAAGCGGGTTAGGTTTAGCATCGGTCGTCCTTGTAAGTGTTTATTATTAGGCAATGTTTGTGGCGCGATTTTTAAACAATAACATGAGTAGCGGCAAGTTCAGCACTAGGTAGCTGCCGAAAATTAGCGCGGTGGTAATGGACAGTAATTGCCAGCAGAGCGCGAAGCCTATAACCGTTAATGCGTAGCGCAATAGCTCCCAGCGCAGAGAGCCTTGATCTAACAAATGGCCGGTGCTGATCAGCGGCAAGGTCACAAAAAGCCAGCCCAGCAACTTCAACCCTATCGCTAAATCGGCAAAATGAAAGATAAAATAAAAGCCAGTGATAAGACCGGCACTGAATTGGAACAGTGCGTAGGCCTGCATTGCCTTGTCAACGGGGGGGTTATATTTCGTAAAGTTGTCTAAATTGGGCTTTAGGAAAGGGAGCTTTGCCTCCATATCTGCAGGGCGCCATCCCGTTGGCATAAACCAAATTCGAATCTTGTCCCAAATGCTGCTGCAGTAAATCGCATCCCTTAGCAAATACCACCAAACCTGCAAATTGGCCCGCAAGGGGTTCATAGTGTGCAGGGCTCGGCTAACACCGTAGATGATGGGTGTGTCTTTTCGCTCTTCTTGAAAACTATTAAAGAGCTTGTCCCAAATAATAAAAACACCGCCGTAGTTTCTGTCCCAATAGAGAGGGTTTTGTGCGTGATGCACGCGATGGTGTGATGGGGTTACAAACCACTTTTCCATCCAGCCACATTTGTCGATATGTTGCGTATGCACCCAAAATTGGTACAGCAAGTTGAAGCCGGCGCTGGCAATAATAATCTCGGCAGGAATGCCTAACATGTACAGTGGGATGGCGAATATCCAATCGAAAAAGCCGCCGCTGGTTTGTCGCAGCGCGGTACTTAAGTTGTAGTCTTCACTTTGGTGGTGCACCACGTGCCCGGCCCAGAGGCAATTAATTTCATGGTTTAGGCGATGATTCCAATAATAGGTGAGGTCATACCCGATAAAGGCCACAATCCAAGTGACTATTGGGTAATCTTGCCACGGGATGACGTTGAGCTTAGGTAGCCACTCGGCCATCACATAGGCGCCAAGCGCAAAGATGATCAGGCGATGGGTGCGCGAGATGACGCCGAGCGACATGCTGGCAATGGCATCGTTGAGGCGATAGAACTGGGTGCCGCGTTTTTTATCCACCCAAAGTTCTAGGGCAATAAGAATCAGGTAGAAGGGAGCTGCTAAAACGGTAATGAGTTGCGCCATAACGCTACCTCTCAATAGTGTGACGTCTGCTTTTTGTTATAGCTTTTGCGTCATTTTTTATTATAAGAACAAACAAGGGGCTTGAAGCCCCTTGTTTGTTTTGCACAGGTAAAGCGTATAACTTAGAAGTTGTAGCGACCCTGAATGCCATACATGCGTGGCATGCCACGTGTGGCTACAGGTGAGCCTAGGCCATCGCCTGTACCGCCGATGTCCCACAGATACTCTTCGTCGGTGAGGTTGTTGGCATATAGCGCAACAGACCAATCGCCAGCATCATTTTCGAGCGTTGCACGCGCGTTAACGATGTTGAAGGCATCGATGTTTTGACCATCATCTACGCCGGTGTTGTTTACGCGTTCGCCGGTGTAGTTGTAATCACCGCGTAAGCGTAAAGCGAGATCGCCACCGAAATGCAGTGTGTATTCGGCCATAGCATTGAACTTATGCTTAGGCATAGACGACAAAGGTTCGCCTTCAAGGCTAAAGCCAGGTTCGTCACCCAAGAATGGGTTGTACTTGGTGTACTCGGTATATACGTAGCCGTAGTTGGCACCCAGCATCAGATTTTCGGTGGCGAGGAACTGCCAATCGAATTCGAAACCGCGGCCTTCAGCGTCGGCATTGTTGATGTTGTAGGTTGGGATCACACCTTCAGGCCCAGACAACTTCAAAATTTGTAGGTTGTCGTAGGTGAAGGCATAAACTGACGTATTGAAACGCATACGGCCATCCATCAGCTTTGACTTCATACCGAGTTCGAAGTTGAGAACATCTTCTGGTTCGAAGGCAGGGTCATTACCTAGGCTATTAAAGCCGCCGGCTTTGTAACCCTTGGCAATAGATGCAAACAGCATGGTGTCATCGGTTGCAGCGTAGTTGACGACCAAGCGTGGATCGACAGAACTCCACGTATCGCTCTTCAGCTCAGGATTTCCAGCTGTGCCGATTTGTTCAGCGAAAATGAGACCGAACGGAAGTTGTGTTGGAATGTTAGGGTTCACATTGGCGTTTAGGAAAGCTGCGCTCACGCTAGCTCCACCAGTTGCTGGGCCGCTGAGCGTGTCGATTAAGATGGCATTGGTGTAATTTGTTTGAATCTCGAAGTCTTTACTGTCTTGGCTCCAGCGTAAACCTAAGGTGACATCTAACTTATCGGTGAATGAATAGGTCATGTCACCGTAAACGGCATAACTCGTTAGCTCGCGGTTGTTGTGCATGGCTTCCTGCCAAGGCAGGCCAGCATTGCTTGGGCCCATGTTTGCAATGACAGCGTTTTGGATGTCAGTCGCATTCATACCCAAGCCAAATGGGCTTAGCGCGGCGTTAATAAGAGGTGCAATGTTGCCGCCAATAAATCCTGTCATGCCTGCTGTAACCGGAGCATAGGTATTAACGAAAGCGGCAGGATTGCCTACGCCATCGGGACACAAGCCACCGGCAGCGCCTTTTTTGCATGCATCCACGAGGAAGAATGTGTCTAAGGTTAGAGTGGTGGCATCAACTAAATAAGTTTGATCAATTTCATCTTTGAAGTAGCTAGCACCCACAAACCACTTTAGCTTTTCATCCGCGTAGTTCAGACGGAACTCTTGGCTCAGTTGATCTTGCTTTTCGATGGTGTCGGTAGTTAAAAAGAAGCGCGCAATATCAGTGCCGTCTTCTTCTTCGTTCTGGTGGAACTCGTAGCCGCGCTTCGCCGTGATCGAGGTAAAGGTGTAGTTATCGAAATCGTGGCTAATGGTTAAGCTGGTACCGCGGATGGTGCGATCGTTAAAGCCGGCATTATCCGTGGTGTAATCGTCGTATAGGGCATCTGGCGCCAAGGTAAAGCTAGAGCCGATAGGGCCATCTGAATCTTCTTTGTTGTAGTCTGCGCGCAAAGTGACATCGGTATTGTCGCCCGCTTGCCATAACAGAGCACCTACAACACCTTGATCGTCTTCGATCCAAAGGTCGTCGCCAGCAATGCCGGTGGTAGACGCGTTATTAATGAAGCCGTCGCGGGTATTGGTATAGCCGCCAACACGTAAAGAAACGGTATCGGTTAGGCCGGTATTGAAGCCCAGCGCAATTTTCTGCTTGTTGTAGTTGCCCATCTGGACATCAACATAGCCTTCAGTTTCCTGCGAAGGTGCTTTGGTGGTGATGCTGATGGCACCAGCGGCTGCGTTACGACCAAATAGGGTACCCTGTGGGCCTTTCAAGACTTCAACACGATCAATGTCATTGAAGTTAACCAGTGCGCTACCGCCGTGACCGGTGTAGACGCCATCCACATAAACCGCTACGGCTGGATCGGAGCCCGAACCGAAGTCGTTGGTAGAGATGCCGCGAATGGTGAAACTGGCTTGGCTGGTGTCGCCCACGTTGGTTTCAACGCCGGGAATGAATGTACCTAGGTCGTTAACGTTTTGTGCGCCCAGGTCGCGTACGCCGTCTACAGAGAAGGCGTTGATAGTAATAGGTACGTCGTCAACCGATTCGGCGCGTTTTTGCGCGGTTACGGTGATCTCTTCCAGCGCATAGTCTTGCGCCAGCGTGGGTAAAGCGATGGTGGTCAGTGCTGTAGCTATTGCTAGCGATAAACTGCTAGGGGCATAGCGGCGAAGTGTGCTCTTCGGAGAAATCATAGTCGGCTCTCTAATTAATGTTATTTTAAGCGTCATCATCGGCACTATCGTTATGCCGTCGGCCTAACATAAAGGATTTTCCTAAATGTTCAATGACCTTATGAGACTTGTTGGTCACTAATTTAGCAATTAATTTACCGTTTGTGTTCCATTGTTGTGTAAAAAGATACGTTATAAAGCTGTGGTGTTGGACTCTCGTTCCGTCTTTATACCCTCGGCGCCGGCGTAATCTAGGCGAACGGTATTATTCAGCCATGCATTGTGCGGGCGCCTGCCGATCATAACGGAGATTTTCATTGGATCAAATAACAGGGCGCTGGCGATTGGGATTATTGTTAGCGTTAAGCACGGCTCTGATGTGGGGTTTATTGCCTATCGCGTTAAAGGGCATTTTGGGCTCAATGGACGCGGTTACCATCACTTGGTTTCGCTTTTTTGTTTCTGCCTTGTTTATCGGTGCCTATATTCACGTTAAAGGGGGCTTCCCTTGGCGAAAGTTGACCGTTCGCAGTATGGCAATCAAGTTCACCGTTGCCACTGTTTGTTTATTGGGCAATTTCTTGTTGTATCTCATAGGGCTTGATTACACCACCGCCTCAGCGGCACAGGTCATGATTCAAGTGGCGCCCATGCTGATGTTGCTATTGAGTCTAGTGTTATTCAAAGAGCGTTTCTCGTTAGGCCAAGCCTTCGGCGTGCTGTTGTTTGTGTCTGGCTTGCTGTTGTTTTTCAATCTTCGTTTGGAAGAGCTAATTGGCGCCCAAGGCCGTTATGCCTTCGGCGTGCTGTTGGTTTTTGTGGCTGCGGTAATATGGGCTGTGTATGGCGTCATTCAGAAGCAGCTGCACAAGAGCTTCACCTCGATGGAGATTTTGTGGCTTATCTTTGTCGTCGGAGCATTGGTATTTGCGCCAAAAGCGAATTTTGGTAGTTTTCAAGGGCTAAGGTTATTTGAGTGGGTTTGCCTTATATTTGCGGCGCTAAATACCATCGTTGCCTATGGTACTTTTGCCTATGCCTTGCAGCACTGGGAGGCGAGCCGGGTTAGCGCCACCATCACCGTGGTGCCCGTTATTACCTTGCTGGGGGTGCAATTGACCAATTGGTTGATGCCAAATCTGATTGTGGTGGAACCAATGAATGTGCTGAGTTGGATTGGTGCAGCGCTTGTGGTGTTGGGCTCCATGGCCGCAGCCCTATTAAAAGCCCGCACTAAGCGAATTAGCGCTTGACAGCTTGGGGGTGAATTGCCAAAATTCGCGCCCTCTTTGAGCAGGCAATTCTGGCCTGAACAAAGCAGTATGGCTAGATAGCTCAGTTGGTTAGAGCACAGCACTCATAATGCTGGGGTCGGCGGTTCAAATCCGCCTCTAGCTACCATATTTGAAAAACCCAGCAGGCTTACCTGCTGGGTTTTTTTTCGTCCGTATAGGTCTGCTTACAATGCCCGTTTAAGCTCGCAGCCCTGCCACTCTAGCTTCAGTTGGACGCACTAAAATTGATAGCGCACTTCTACCGTGAAGTCATCCTCACTCCAGTTGGCTTTGTAGCGCATGCCCTCTGTGTAGCGGTTTACCCCGGCGGCGTACTCGCCTTGCAGTAAGGTCCAAGCGGGGGTGCCGAGGGATTGTTTGAGTGAGTTTGACAGCAGTCTGTCGCTCGAGCGGCGGATTTTCACTTGCGTCGCTGCAGCGGAGGACTGGATGTTATCGACCATCCGGTCGGTGATGCGCTGGGCCTCTGAACCAAATGCCGGTTGGGCGACGGCGGTGGAGCAGCTGCCAACGACGAGTGCCATGCGAATAAAGCGCTGCCAGCGCAGCGCACGGGCAAGTTGGCGCTTATTGATGGAGGCTTGTTGCAGTAGTATCTCGCCAAGGGGCGCGTGGGTGAGCTTTTGGGTGCGGCTGGCGCGCGCTAGGTCGTCGGCCTTGACCCATTGCCGTTCGAGTAGGATGTCGCCGATTCTGGGTGCTTGTTGAGTTGCCATGGTGCACGCCCTCACGCTAGTGAAGAGACTATTTTAGCGCTATTTTAGGCGTTGCTCAGCCTTAGCTTCCCGCATGGTTAGACTGAATATTTATGACCTGATTTTTTGATATAGCCGCCGTCCAATAAGTTTGAGCTGTTAGTGCTCGCAGCGACATTCCCCCCGTTGGGGTAGGGCTGACGGCACAGGATTGGGGTAGTCTCAGGGACGGTTAATTCATGCCGTTACTCTGCTTATGGGGGATGCGTTATGCTAGGTGCACTCGTTCGACGTTATTTTAGGGTGCTGAAAGACGTCAGCCGACGTGGTTTGGGTGTGCTGTTATTGGGCTTTTTATGCCCGCAGGTGTTTGCCGACTCGGTGGCTCTGCCGGTGAAGTTAACCAAGGCGCAAATCAGTGGCGATATTTTCGCCTCTTCACTGTCTGTGGCGACACAGGAAGCCTCCGAGTTGGGCCCTAACTCTGTGCAAAATGCCGAGGTTTTTCTCTCTTCCGATCGCAAGCTCGATGCCGGCATGTATCGCTCTGGCCCTGCAAAATTCACCA
The DNA here is from genome assembly GCF_042853465.1 of Simiduia litorea. Classification (GTDB taxonomy): domain Bacteria; phylum Pseudomonadota; class Gammaproteobacteria; order Pseudomonadales; family Cellvibrionaceae; genus Simiduia; species Simiduia litorea. The sequence continues at coordinate 533,650 of NZ_AP031497.1, forward strand.
TCAGTGAACCCTACGGTGTGGATGAGTTCATGTTCTTTCTCGAGGGCCATGTCACCTTAACCTCGGCCGATGGCTCAGTTGTTCGCGTCAATGCTGGTGAAGCCGTCACTATCCCCAAGCAGTGGACCGGGCTTTGGGAGTCTTCGGCTTACACAAAAATTTATGTGATCTACTCGCCGGATGCTCTATTGCCTGTTAAGGATATTGGCGCCGATGACTGATGACACTAAACCCAAGGGCGGTGTTGAAAAAACTAACACTGGCATGACACCTTTGCTCGGCCCTGAGGTGACGCGCCGTGATTTCTGTCAGGGTGCGCTCGTGGGGGTGGCAGGGTTATCGGCTAGCTTTTCGATCTCCGCCGCGCCAGGGCAAGACTATCCGCCGGTAAAAACCGGTATGCGCGGTGCGCATTTTGGCTCCTTTGAGGTTGCCCACGGTTTAGCGCGCGAGGGTAAAACATGGCTTAGCCCAAATAAATACACCGACGATGGCTACGACTTGGTTGTGGTGGGCGCGGGTATTAGCGGCTTGGCGTCGGCCTATTTCTACCAGCAGGCCATGGGGCAGACGGCAAAGATACTGCTACTGGATAATCACGACGATTTTGGCGGTCACGCCAAGCGCAATGAGTTCACTGTCGAGGGTAAAACGTTGATTGGTTATGGCGGTAGCCAGTCGATCGACTCGCCAGCCAGTTACAGCAAGAGTGCGAAACAATTACTGGGTGATCTCGGCGTGGATACGAAGCGCTTTTATCATCTGTTCGATCGCGATTATTTTCGCCGGCGTAAATTAACGAAAGGTTTGTTCTTGACCGAGCGTTTTTTTGGTGAGCGTTGCTTTTTAGCGCAAGACTTTGTCTATCACTGGGAAGCTGATCAGGCTAAGGCTACCGAGGCCGCTATCGCCGAGCTGCCCTTTACTGTGCAGGAGCGCGCCAGTGTTGCGCGTTTACTGCATTCAGAGGCGGATTTTCTGGCGCCGATGAAGGTCGATGAAAAATTAACCTACCTGACAAAGACTAGTTATTCGACTTATTTAACTGAAAAGCTACGAATCCCAGCCAAGGTCTTGGCCTTAGTTGAGGAGCGCTTGGACGGCTGGTGGGGGTTGGGTACAGATGCCCTTTCGGCCATGGAAGCCTATCGCAATGATCTGCCTGGTTTTACTGGCTTAGGTCTACCTGTGCCCGAGGTGGAGCACGGCGATGAACCTTACATCTTTCATTTCCCCGATGGCAACGCGAGCATTGCTCGGTTGCTAGTGCGCAAATTAATTCCGTCTGTTGCCGAGGGTGACAGTATGGATGACGTTGTCACTGCAGCGTTTGACTACGCGCAACTCGACGTTAAAAGCCACCCAGTTAAATTGCGCTTAAACAGTACCGTGGTGCGTGCTGAGAATGTTGGCGATGGCGCGGATGTCACTTATGTGCAGGCTGGTTTGGCTCACAAAGTGAATGCGAAAGCCGTCGTCATGGCATGCTATAACGCAATGATTCCCCACGTGTGTCCGGGCTTGCCTCAGCTGCAAAAAAATGCCCTGGCCGAGCAGGTGAAGGTGCCCATGGCCTACGTCAATGTGGCGCTAAAAAATTGGCGCGCCTTGGCAAAGGCGGGCGTGCACGAGGTGAATTGCCCGCGTAGTTTTTTTACCTGGGTAAGCATGGATTTTCCGGTGTCGATGGGCGGTTATGACTACCCCAAATCTGAGCGTGAACCGGTGTTATTGCACATGCCTTTTTACCCCAAAACGCTGGGCCAAGGGTTGAATGCCAAACAGCAGTATCGCTTAGGGCGCTACCGTTTGTTGGGCTTGAGCTTTGCGGATTTTGAGCGCGAGGTCGTCAATCAGCTCACTGAAATTTTTGCCCCCTTCGGTTTCGATGCCAAGCGGGATATTAGCGCCATAACGGTTAATCGTTGGCCGCACGGCTACGCCTATGAATACGTGGATTTATTTGATCCAGTTTATGAACCGGGTGCGGCGCCTCATGAAGTAGCGCGTCGGCCATTTGGGCGCCTACATATTGGCAACTCTGACTCTGAAGCCTTTGCCTATGTCGATGGTGCTATCGATGCTGCAAGGCGCGTGATCGATGAAATACTCGTTTAGTTAGGTGGGTTGCTTTCGTTGCGTGGCGTTATAGTCGTTTGTTTACTTTGAGTAGTTGCTCGAAGTCTTGTGCGCAAATGGCCGGACTTCTTAGAAAGCCTTGATAGAAATCGCAGTCGGCTTCCCGTAGGAATTTTAGTTGCTGCTCGGTTTCCACTCCCTCAGCTAGAACTTTTAATCTGAGCGAGTGGGCCATGGCGATTATGGCCTGCGTAATAGCGGCATCATCGGCATCTTCTGGTAGATCGGAAATAAAGCTGCGGTCTATTTTAAGTGTGTCGAGCGGGAAGCGTTTTAAATAGGATAGGGAAGAATAGCCAGTGCCAAAATCGTCGATGGCAATACGCACGCCGCGGGCTCTTAAAGCGTTAAAAATTTTAATTGCGTCAAACTCTCTGTCCATTAAGGTGCTTTCGGTAATTTCCAATTCCAAGTGCTGCGCGGGAAAGCCAGTTTTTGCTGTGGCAGAGGCAACGCTTTGTTCGATATCACCGTGTAAAAATTGATAGGGCGATAGGTTAACGGCCAGCGTGAAATCGCGCAGCCCTTGGGAGAACCATAGAGCGCATTGTTGGCAGGCGCTGTTTAAGACCCAAGTGCCAATGGCGGAAATGAGGCCTGTGGCCTCGGCGACGTGAATAAAATGAATAGGGGGTATTAGGCCTTTACTCGGGTGTGCCCAGCGAACCAAAGCCTCGGCGCCAATGATGATGTTGCTGTTGGTCTCAAATTGCGGTTGATAGTAGACAAGTAGTTCGTTTTTGTTGATGGCATGGCGTAGCTCGGCTTCAACCTCAAGGCGGGCGCGCACAATTTTAGTCAACTCCTGATTGAAAAACTTATAGCGCGCGCGGCCTTCAGCTTTGGCGCTGTACAGAGAGGTGTCGGCCTGTTGCAGCAGTTCTTCCGCGCTATCGCCGTGGCTTGGGTAGAGACTAATGCCGACACTGGCCGAAATGCGTACTTCGATTTCATTGGCTAGGCGCCATGGCTTACTCAGCATTTGGATGATGTCTTCGGCGACCCGCGCGGCCGCATCGGGCGAGGCGATATTGTCGAGCACCAGGGTAAATTCATCGCCGCCGAGGCGGCACAGGCAGTCTTGCTCTCTAAAGCGCTTGCTGAGTTTGTCTGTAACGAGTTTCAATAATTGGTCGCCGGCGGCGTGGCCAAAACTGTCGTTGACGTATTTAAAGTGATCTAGGTCGAACATCAGTAGTGCAAGCATGGTCTTGTTTCGCTTGGCGATATCCATGCTGTGTTTGAGACGAATAAACAACTGGGTTCTATTGGGTAGGCCGGTGAGGGCATCGTGATGGGCTAGGTGCGCGAGGGCGGCCTCGTTTTGTTTTATTTTACTAATGTCGGAAAATATCGCCAGATAGCGATCTTCAGATTCTTGTTGGTGATGGATGCGATTGATGGTTATCCATTCTGGGTAGGCGTCGCCACTTTTGCGTCGATTCCAAATTTCTCCTTGCCAGCTGCCGGTGCTTTCTAAAGACTCCCATACCTCGGTATAGAATGCTTTCGTGTGCTTGTTAGCGCTTAGTATGCGCGCATTTTTGCCCACTATTTCAGCCTCGCTGTAGCCGGTGATGGCGCTAAAAGCGGGGTTGGTTGCGAGTATGTTGCCATCGAGATCGGTAATCATAACGCCATTGAAGGTTTTCTGATAAATGGCGTCAGACTGTAAAATTTTTTGTTCCAGCTTTTTGTTTTTAGTGGTCTCGGTAAAATAGATGGTGAGGCCATCTTCTGACGGATAAACACGGTTTTCGAACCAGCGCCCCCAGGGTTGGTAGTAGTGCTCAAAATAAACGGCTTGCTGGGTGTCTATGGCTTTATGGTAGGCCGCGTGAAAAGGATCGCCGGGCACTGGGGGGAATTCGTCCCAAATGTTTCTGCCGAGGAGATTTTTGTTATAGCCAAAACTACGAAATAGTTCCGCCGCTTTTTTGTTTACATAGGTGTAGCGCCAGTTGTTATCCAGTGCGACAAAGCAGTCCGTTACACGATTGAAGATAGATTCGAGCAGCCGGTTAGTGCTGTTTTTTTCATTGAGTAGAAGTTGGGTTTGCTCGAGCAGTTGTTGAACTTGAGTTTGGGCTAATTTTTGCTCGGTAAGGTCTTCGAGGCAGGCGGCTCTAAAGATAACCTTTCCTTGATTGTCTTTGAAGGCGGTTACGTGGGTTTTGCAGTCAAAGCTAGTGCCATTTTTGCGTAAGTGTTTTGCTTCGTAGCTAAAACTGCCTTCTTTGTGGGCGCGCGCTGCGAGAGCTGGCAGCTGTTTACGTGCTTCGATCGAAAAAATATCGGCTAAATTTAAGCTGCTCATTTCCGCACGGGTGTAACCATGCATCGTGGCGAAGGCGAGGTTGCTATAGATGAGCTGGTGGCTCTCTGGGTCGGCAATGGCCATGCTCCAGCCCGCGTTTTGGAACAATGTCTCGTATTTCCTGAGCTCTTGGGTTGCCTTTTCGGCGGCGACGCTGGCCTCGCTCGCGCTGATGATGCCGGAGGCGTCGATGCTGATGTCGCTAAGTGTTTGCTTGGTATTGGTGTCAAATAGCGTTGATTGATGCCAAATTAGAAACAAAATTCCAAACACTTTAGTGTCGTTAAGTAAAGGCAGGATCGCTGCACTCTGCCATTGGTTTTTGGTTAGAAGAGAGCGCCAAAAGCTGTCAGTGCTTTGGCTGCTTAGGTCTTGGTAGAACGTAGTGTCGCGGGTGTTAATAAAGGCCGGTGACAGCGCTAGTCCGGCGAAAGAGACGGTTTGTAGTAGCGCCTGCAGCTTGTTGGATTCTTCTGCATCGGAGGCATGGGCAACGGTCGACACTATCTGCCATTTGTCTGGGTCGAGTGCACCAAGCCAGGCGCCGTGTATGCCACCAATTTGCACCGCGTCCCGGGTGATTTGTTCGAATAGTTGAGCGGTCGACTTGTAGCGAAGTATGGCCTTGTGAAAGTTACACAGTTTAATCTGATAGTTCGCACGGGTAGGGGTGGCGCTAGCCATTTGATTTGCCTGTGAGTGGTTGTCGTAAACTTTACCTACGCTTAGGCTTCAAGTGTAGTTCAAGCTGTCAACTGTCAACTGTCAACTGTCAAGTGGGCTTTGTACGGCGCTAAATAAGATAGTTTTTCCGCGTGGGGTCTTCGGTAACTGTTTGTTGTTTCGGCGCGGGCTTGGGCTATCGGCTTTGTGGGTGAATGCGTAAACTGTTGGCCTTGGCTGGAGGTGTTATGTCGCATCACGATGGTATTTTGACAATTAACTTACATGCAATTGCGCGCAACTGGTTGGCGCTCAACCGAAAGGTGGGTGATGCGCAGTGTGCAGCCGTGGTGAAAGCCAATGCCTATGGCTTAGGCATGGTTCCTGTTGCGCGTTGTTTGGCACAGGTTGGCTGTACCACCTTCTTTGTGGCCACGGTGGATGAGGCGATTGAGCTGCGTGAAGGTTTGGGCGAAGCACCAGACATTGTTGTTTTAGGTGGTGTGCGCCCCGGTCGAGAGCCTGCCTTGGTGGCGAATGGTATTTGGCCGAGTTTATTTTCCGTCGAAGCCATTGCGCGCTGGCAAAGGGCGACCACGGCGGCCGATCGGTCGGCCCCCTGTGTGGTGAAGGTGAATACCGGCATGACCCGGCTCGGGCTGGAGCTAAGTGAACTCGCTACCTATGTAGCCTCGCCGCTAGCGCAGCAATTAGATGTGCGTCATTTTATGAGTCACTTGGCCTGTGCCGACGAGCCTGCGCACCCGCTCAATCACGAGCAGCTGGCTCAATACCAGACGGGCGCCGCCTTGGCTGCCGCCGTTTGGCCGCAGGCGTTGCTTAGCTTCGCTAACTCTTCCGGCATTTTTCTTGGTCCCCAATGGCATCAGCAGCTCGTGAGGCCAGGCGCTGCGCTTTATGGTGTGAATCCTACGCCGGGCCAGCCTAATCCCATGGAGCCCGTGGTGTCTCTGCGCTTGCCGGTGATTCAGTACCGCCGCCTGACATCGCCGGCGGCTGTGGGCTATAGCGCCACAGCGACGTGTCAGCCAGGGCAGCGGCTGGCGGTGGTGTTGGGTGGCTATGCCGATGGCTTGCAGCGGCAGTTAAGTAGTCGTGGTGAGGGCGTGTTTGCTGGGTGTCGTGTTCCCTTGGTGGGTCGGGTATCGATGGATGCCACTATTTTTGATGTTAGCGAGGTGCCAGAACAAGAGCTACCGCCGATTGGTGAAGCTTATATAGAAGTGCTTAATCGAGAACTCACTGTTAACCTCGTCGCCTCGCACATGAACACGATTGGCTATGAAGTGTTAACCAGCTTAGGTAGTCGCTATCAGCGAGAGTACGTGGAGTTGGGAGGCTTGCCCTCGTGAGTATGCTGTCTGATCAAAGCTTATTGATTTTATTGCGCACATTGGCCGACGGTGAATTTCACTCCGGCGAAGAATTGGGTTTGCTTTTAGGGGTGTCGCGCACGGCCGTTTGGAAGCAGTTGCAAAAGCTCGACGGCTTGGGGCTGGTGGCTGAGTCGGTGAAGGGGCGAGGTTATCGGTTGGCGCGAGCGTTAGACTTGTTGGATGTTGATGTTATTAACGCGAGCCTCGGGCCTGAGTTGCAGCAGAGTCTACACATTACGAGTTTTTTACAGACGGACTCCACCAGCGTTCGCGCCATGGAAGCCGCGGCCGATGCCGCCCATGGGCGGGCATTCATTGCCGAGCAGCAGACGGCCGGCCGCGGCCGGCGCGGTCGAGCTTGGGTTAGCCCCTTTGGGGCGAACATTTATCTATCGCTGGTGTGGAGTTTTCAGGGCGGAGCGGCGGCATTGAGCGGCTTGAGTTTGGCTGTGGGTGTTGCCTGTGCTCGGGTGCTGCGGACCAGTGGTGCGGATCAGGTTGCGCTCAAATGGCCCAATGACTTGTTGGTTGACGGCAAGAAGTTGGGTGGCATTTTGTTGGAGATGACCGGCGACCCAGCCGGTGAGTGCCAAGTGGTCATTGGTATTGGTATTAATGTGGCTATGCCGTCAGAGCAAGCCGAGAGTATTGATCAGGCCTGGGTCGATTTGCGCGGCCTAGGCGTCACTCTGTCGCGCAATGCGCTGGTAGCCAAGTTGCTGGCAGAGTTAGTTGCAGTGCTTGAGCACTTTGCGCTGGAGGGCTTCGCAGGATTTAAGGCCGAGTGGCTGGCGCTCGATGCATTCGCGAACCAAATTGTCACCCTCAGCAGTGCGGCGAGGGCTGTGAGCGGCCTTGCCCAAGGGGTTGATGATAGCGGTGCCCTAATTGTCTCCGTGGATGGTGAGCGGCGTCTGTTTCATGGCGGCGAAGTAAGCTTGCGAGCGTCGGTGTCATGATTTTGGAGTTGGACTGTGGCAACAGTCGAATCAAATGGCGGTTGGTGAGTGCTCGCTTACTGGTTGAGCACTCGGGCAATTTGTCATGGCTTGAGTTTCAGGCGGGCGCCCTGCCAGAAGTTTTTGCCCAAGTGAGTGTTGCGCGTGTGCGTATCAGTTCAGTGGCGGCAGCCGAAACAACTGAAGGCTTGGTTGCGGTGCTAAGGGCGCTATTTGCTGTGGAGCCTGAAGTTGTTCGCGTTGTCAGTCCTTGCGCCGGTATCCGGTGCGCCTATGATGACCCGCTTCGCTTGGGGGTGGACAGATGGCTGGCAGTGCTGGCGGCGGCGGTTGAGTTCCCTGAGCGCGATTTAGTCGTGGTTGATGCTGGCAGCGCCATAACTGTTGACCTGGTCTCACCAGGGCTGCACAGAGGTGGTTTTATCGGCCCTGGTTTGCATATGATGCGCGATGCCCTGTTTGCCGGCACGGCTAAGGTCAAAGTGCCAGATTTGGGGCGTGATTTGCCGAGTGCAGTGGCGAGCAATACCGCCGCGGCTGTATCAGGTGCTTTGCGTATGATGCATTTGGGTCTGGTCGAGCAATGCCGACAGCGGTTTAGCGAAAAAGCCGTCATTGTGCTCACGGGTGGCGATGCGGAGTGTTTGCTTGCCGAGCTGCCGGGGTCGGTTTGGCGCCCAGCGTTGGTGTTGGATGGCTTGCGGTTAGCCTTGCCCTAGTGGGGCGTGCTGTGCCCGAGAGGGCCGCCGGATTTATTGAACGTTAATGGAGTGGAAGGCTAAGACATGCGGTTAGTTTTTATTGGGTTGTTGGTTATTAATGTGCTGGTCTTAGGTTGGCATTTCTTGCAGGCCAAGGAGGAGCCGAAAGCGACGGTGCGCGCCATCCCGAAAACCGCCGAAAAGGCGCGGCCGTTGACGTTGCTGAATGAAGTGGACGAGGATGCAAGAACCCTTCTGGTGCGGGAAGTCAGCGCTAAAGATGATCAGAGCGCTGGACCCATATGCACCTTGGTGGGACCGTATGTCGATTCCGACAAGGGCGCCATTGTACGCGAGCGCTTGAGGTCGCTAGGGGTTGAATCCAATTTGCAGTCGCTAGAAATTTCTGCGGGCGAATCTTACTGGGTGTACTTGCCGCCAGAGCCTTCTCAGGAAGGGGCTTTACGAAAGCTGCACGAGTTACAGGCGAAGAAAATTGACAGCTATGTCATACCTAAGGGTGACCTAGCCAATGGTATAAGTTTTGGGGTCTTCACTCAGAAGCCTCTGGCGGAGCAGCGAATGGCCGACATGCGTCGCCAAGGCTATCAAGCCGAACTTAAATCTATCCCCCGCACACAAAAGGAATTGTGGCTGCTTTTGGGTCCAGGGCAGGCGACTCGCGTGGCACTTTCCGTATGGGCTGAACTGGTTCCGAAGGAAAGTGGCCAAGAGATTCGTCAAAATTTATGTTCAGCTGTTGCGTCTGCGGACAAGTTTCACTAGAATCGCGCCTCCACATTACAGGCAGGCCTGAAAAGGTGTGTTTGATAGGTGGTTTTAGCTGGTGTAGCTCAGTTGGTAGAGCATCTGACTTGTAATCAGGCGGTCGAGGGTTCAACTCCTTTCACCAGCTCCATTTTCTACAAGCTAAGTGCTGTAAGCCTGTGAATTTACTCACAAAAGTGGTTGACAAGCGCTTGCTTGAGCCGGAGAATTGCCGGCTCTTTTGGCAGGGGTTCCCGAGTGGCCAAAGGGATCAGACTGTAAATCTGACGCGAAAGCTTCGATGGTTCGAATCCATCCCCCTGCACCATTATTGATTTAAGCCTTGCCGTAAGGTGAGGTTGCTGTAAGCAGCTTGAGGGGTATTTCAAGTTGTGTGATTTTCGGATTGCTGTTGCAAAGTCTGTCGGTTAGGCGGGCATAGTTTAATGGTAGAACCTCAGCCTTCCAAGCTGATGATGCGGGTTCGATTCCCGCTGCCCGCTCCAGTTTTTGGCTGGGTTCCGAAAATGCGTAGTGTTTACGCTCTTGTAGCTCAGCTGGTAGAGCACACCCTTGGTAAGGGTGAGGTCTCCGGTTCAATTCCGGACAAGAGCTCCAGTTTCCGCAAAGGCAGGTCTTTTGCGGAGTTTTGTTTTGTTTGAAGAAACGATTTATCGCCCCTGTATATAGGAGACGTTAGCAATGGCTAAGGCTAAGTTTGAACGTAACAAGCCCCACGTAAACGTGGGCACCATTGGTCACGTTGACCATGGTAAAACTACCCTGACAGCAGCTCTGACTCGCGTATGTGCGGAAGTATGGGGCAGCGGTGCAGCGGTTGCATTTGATGGTATCGACTCGGCGCCAGAAGAGCGCGAGCGCGGTATCACCATTTCTGCAGCGCACGTGGAATATGATTCACCAATCCGTCACTACGCACACGTAGATTGCCCAGGTCACGCCGATTATGTGAAGAACATGATCACCGGTGCTGCGCAGATGGACGGCGCTATTCTGGTATGTTCTGCCGCTGATGGCCCAATGCCACAGACGCGCGAGCACATCCTGTTGTCACGTCAGGTAGGTGTACCTTACATCGTTGTGTTCCTGAACAAAGCCGACATGGTTGACGACGCCGAGCTATTAGAGCTGGTTGAAATGGAAGTTCGCGAGCTGTTGAGCCAGTACGAATTCCCAGGCGACGATACCCCAATCATCATCGGTTCTGCGCTAATGGCGTTGAACGGTACCGATGAAAACGAAATGGGTACCACCGCTGTTAAGAAGTTGGTTGAGACGTTGGACTCTTACATTCCTGAGCCTGAGCGTGCAATCGACGGTGCTTTCTTGATGCCAATCGAAGACGTGTTCTCTATCTCTGGTCGCGGTACTGTTGTGACTGGTCGTATCGAGCGCGGTATCGTTAAAGTGGGCGAAGAAATCGAGATCGTTGGTCTTCGCGATACCACCAAAACTACCTGTACTGGTGTTGAAATGTTCCGCAAGCTGCTTGACGAAGGTCGCGCTGGTGAGAACGTAGGTGTTCTGTTGCGCGGTACTAAGCGCGACGACGTTGAGCGTGGTCAGGTGTTGTCTAAGCCAGGCGCGATCAAGCCGCACACCAAGTTCCAGTCAGAAGTGTACGTATTGTCGAAAGACGAAGGTGGTCGTCACACGCCATTCTTCAAAGGCTACCGTCCACAGTTCTACTTCCGTACTACCGACGTAACTGGTGCTTGTGAGCTGCCAGAAGGCGTTGAGATGGTAATGCCAGGTGATAACGTGCAAATGGAAGTCACCTTGATTCACCCAATCGCGATGGAAGACGGCTTGCGCTTCGCCATCCGTGAAGGTGGTCGTACCGTTGGTGCGGGTGTTGTTGCTAAGATCATCGAGTAATCGTTGATTGTTGCGCGGAGGCCGGGGCCTTGGTTCCGGCTTTCGTGTAAAAAGAAGTTTGTTTAGGCCAGTAGTTCAATTGGTAGAGCACCGGTCTCCAAAACCGGGTGTTGGGGGTTCGAGTCCCTCCTGGCCTGCCATTTAATAAGAGTAGTTAAGGGTAAGTTCCCTGATGAACGCTAAAGTAGAAGCTCCAGCCTTTCGGTTTGACGCAATTAAGTGGTTGCTTGTTGTTGCCATTGTTGCTGCCGGTGTCGTGGCAAATTCGCAATTTGCGGATGTGGCATTGCTTTACCGTGTGTTGGGTATGGTGGCTGCAGGTTTAGTTGCCGTATTTATCGCTGTCAATACTGCCAAAGGTGCGGCTTTCTGGGGTTTGATGAAAGAAGCCCAGGTGGAAGTTCGCAAAGTGGTTTGGCCTACTCGCGAAGAGACTAACCAGACAACGCTGATCGTTTTGGCGGTGGTGTTGGTAATGGCTTTAATTCTCTGGTTGATCGACACCGTGCTGGGTTGGTTAGCGTCACTGATTATCGGCTGATAAAAAAGGGTGAGCAATGGCTAAGCGCTGGTATGTAGTACACGCCTATTCTGGGTTTGAAAAGAAAGTTGCCGCTTCATTAAAAGAGCGCATTGAGCTGCACAGCATGCAGGACAATTTTGGCGACGTGCTGGTTCCCACTGAAGAAGTGGTTGAGATGCGCGGCGGTCAAAAGCGTAAGAGTGAGCGCAAATTCTTCCCCGGTTACGTGTTGGTGCAAATGGAGTTGAATGATGACTCTTGGCACTTGGTTAAAGAAACTCCTCGAGTGATGGGGTTTATTGGTGGCAAGGCTGATAAGCCTGCACCCATTACGGAAAAAGAAGCGCAGGCTATATTGCAGCGTGTCGATGACTCCGCTGACAAGCCAAAACCAAAAACCATATTCGAGCCAGGTGAGATGGTTCGTGTGTGTGATGGTCCTTTCAACGACTTTAATGGTGTTGTTGAAGAGGTGAATTACGAAAAGAGCCGTTTGCGTGTGGCCGTATTGATTTTCGGTCGTTCGACGCCGGTTGAGCTTGAGTTTGGTCAGGTAGAAAAGGCCTAAAACTCGCAATTTTATTGCCTTCCTGTGTGTTTTCGCACAGGAAGGTTTTCGTGTCTCTGAGTTTTGCAAATTTTTTTGCGGCTTTAGAGGCTGGGGAGCCAGTGACGAAAGTTTCGCCAAAAACTTTTCGAGGCGCTAAAACCCAACTATGGGAGTAAATCATGGCTAAGAAAATTAATGCTTACATCAAGCTGCAAGTTGCAGCTGGCAAAGCTAACCCATCGCCACCAGTAGGTCCGGCGCTTGGTCAGCACGGCGTCAACATCATGGAGTTCTGTAAAGCGTTTAACGCCCAGACTCAAGAAATGGAAGCGGGTGCGCCAGTGCCTGTTGTGATCAGCGTATACAGCGATCGCTCTTTCACTTTCACCATGAAAACGCCACCAGCGTCTTACTTGTTGAAAAAAGCGGCGGGTTTGAAGAGCGGTTCACCGCGTCCAAACACGCAAAAAGTTGGCACGGTTACCCGCGCGCAACTTGAACAAATTGTTAACACCAAGCGTCCGGACCTTACCGCTGCTGATATGGATGCCGCTCTGCGCACTATCGCCGGTTCTGCCCGCTCCATGGGTCTAGATGTGGAGGGTTTGTAAGATGGCTAAATTGAGCAAGCGTCAGCGCGCGATTCGTGAAAAAGTTGATTTCACCAAAACTTACGGCATCGCTGATGCAGTAGCGTTGTTGAAAGACGTTTCATCAGTAAAATTTCCAGAGTCAGTGGAAGTTGCCATTAATTTAGGTATCGATCCACGTAAATCAGATCAGTCTGTGCGTGGGGCCACTACGTTGCCACACGGTACCGGTAAGTCCGTGCGCGTTGCCGTGTTCACCCAGGGTGCAAACGCCGAAGCTGCTAAAGCGGCTGGTGCAGAGTTTGTTGGTATGGATGAGCTGGCTGCTGAAATTAAAGGCGGCATGATGGATTTCGACGTAGTCATCGCCGATCCAGCGGCTATGCGCGTTGTTGGTCAGTTAGGTCAGGTTTTAGGCCCACGTGGTTTGATGCCTAACCCCAAGACTGGCACCGTCACACCAGACGTTGTAACCGCTATTAAAAATGCCAAAGCTGGTCAGGTGCGTTTCCGTGCTGAGAAAGGCGGTATTGTGCATGGCGGTATCGGCAAGTTGGCGTTCGACGCCAATGCACTGAAGGAAAACTTAGAAGCCTTGATCAACGACCTTAAGCGTCTGAAGCCAGCGTCTTCTAAAGGTGTTTACCTGAAGCGCATTTCCCTGAGCACCACTATGGGCCCAGGTTTGATTATTGATCAATCAACTTTAGACGTTTAAGTCTTAAGTTAAACAGAACTTTGGGGGCCGGCGTTGCCGGTCTGTCAAAGACCGTAGGTAAGCAAATTTCGATTTGCTTTCAATAGCGTCAAAAGGCGAAAGCTTGGCGGCAAAACCTACGCAGATGGTGGCCCAATTCAGTATTTGCTGGATTTGAAACACCGAAAAACGCAACGTTAGTCTATAAGTAGTGGCTATTTGTTGTTTTGTTAATGATTAGCTTTGCTAATCAAATCCAGGAGAAGATCGTGGCACTAGGACTTGAAGACAAAAAAGCGATTGTCGCTGAAGTCCAGGAAGCTGCTAAAAGCGCTCTCTCTGCTGTTGTTGCCGATGCACGCGGTGTAACCGTGTCTAGCATGACAGCACTGCGTAAAGAAGCTCGTGATAATGGCGTATGGCTTAAAGTCGTGCGTAATACACTTGCTCGCCGCGCAGTAGAGGGAACTGACTTTGCGTGTCTTAACGACGCGTTAGTAGGTCCATCTTTGATTGCATTCTCTACCGAGCACCCAGGTGCCGGCGCGCGAATTCTTAGCGAATTTGCCAAGAGCAATCCAAAGCTGGAGCTGAAGTCAGCATCTTTCGAAGGTGGATTGGTTGATATCGCTCTGTTGGCAAGCTTGCCGACATACGATGAAGCCATCGCCAAGTTGATGAGCGTAATGAAAGAAGCAGCTGCTGGTAAATTGGTTCGCACTATTGCGGCTATCCGTGACCAGAAAGAGCAAGCGGCAGCTTAATCCGTCGGATTATCTGTTCGTAAATTTATTTCGAGCGCAAGCTCACATAATGTAGGAATTGAGTCATGTCTCTGACTAAAGACGATATCATCAATGCAGTTGCCGCAATGTCTGTTACCGACGTTGTTGAACTGATCACTGCTATGGAAGAGAAGTTCGGCGTTTCTGCTGCTGCAGCTGTTGCTGTTGCTGGCGGTGCTGGCGCTGCTGCTGAAGAAGAAAAGACCGAGTTCGACGTTGTTCTGACTGCCGCTGGCGACAAGAAAGTTAACGTGATCAAGGCTGTTCGTGGCATTACCGGTCTTGGCCTGAAAGAAGCCAAAGACTTGGTAGACGGCGCGCCAAAAACTCTGAAAGAAGGCGTGTCTAAGGCTGAAGCCGAAGCTGCTAAGAAAGAGTTAGAAGAAGCTGGTGCTTCTGTAGAGTTGAAGTAATTCAGGTCTACTGTGAAAAGGGTCAGTAGTTAATACTGGCTTGGGCTGGCGGGGCGAAAATCCCGCCGGCCTTTTTCCGTTTGCGGTCGACGGTAATGACCGAAGCGTGATATTCGAGGTGGAAGCTTCTTATAGTTCATGCGCACAGCAAGACGCTGATGAAACCGTAGCAATGAAGTGCTTTACAAAGTGCTTCTAGGCTCAGAGATTCCAAAAGCCCAATTCGTGAACAAGCTGGGGAATACTGATGGCTTACTCATATACTGAGAAAAAACGTATCCGCAAGGACTTCGGCAAACTGCCGAGTGTAATGGATGTACCTTACCTCCTGGCGATTCAGTTGGACTCCTACAGAAAGTTTACCCAGGCAGATGCTTCTGCCGATGCGCGCACAGATTTCGGTCTGCATGCTGCATTTAAGTCGGTATTCCCTATTGTGAGTTATTCCGGGAACGCAGCCCTGGAATATGTCAGCTATGCCTTAGGCAAAGCGGCATTTGACGTGAATGAATGTATTTTGCGCGGCGTGACTTACGCAGCTCCTTTGCGCGTAAAAGTTCGATTGATCATTTACGATAAAGAATCTGCGAATAAATCCATTAAGGATATTAAAGAACAAGAAGTCTACATGGGTGAAATTCCACTCATGACGGACAACGGTACCTTTGTTATCAATGGTACTGAGCGAGTGATCGTATCTCAGTTGCATCGTTCGCCTGGCGTTTTCTTCGATCACGACAAGGGCAAGACTCACTCATCGGGTAAATTGCTATTTACCGCGCGCGTGATTCCTTACCGTGGTTCGTGGTTGGATTTTGAATTCGATCCGAAAGATCTGGTTTTCGTCCGTATTGACCGTCGTCGCAAGCTGCCTGCTACTATTTTGTTGCGCGCGCTTGGCTTTACCTCAGAGCAAATGCTCGACATGTTCTTCGACACCAGCAAGTTTGCTATCAATAAAGATGGTGAGTT
The DNA here is from genome assembly GCF_042853465.1 of Simiduia litorea. Classification (GTDB taxonomy): domain Bacteria; phylum Pseudomonadota; class Gammaproteobacteria; order Pseudomonadales; family Cellvibrionaceae; genus Simiduia; species Simiduia litorea. The sequence goes on from NZ_AP031497.1 coordinate 549,023, forward strand.
TGTGTTGGAGCTGGTGCCTTCCCGCCTACGTGGCGATGTGGCAACCTTCGACATCAAAGACAAGAAAGGTAAAGTCTTGATCGAAGAGGGGCGTCGTATTACTGCACGTCATATTCGCGATCTTGAGAAAGCAGGTATCACAGACCTAGTTGTACCTAACAGCTATCTCGTTGGCAAGGCTTTGGCAAAAGATATCGTCGACGAAAAGACCGGCGAATTGTTGCTTGAGTGTAATACTGAAATTACTGATGAAGTTTTGGAAACATTGCGCGAAGCCAATGTTAACGAAATTGAAACCCTGTACACCAATGACATCGACTGCGGTCCTTTTGTTTCCGACACGCTGCGTGTAGACCCTACTCGCTCGCCGCTGGAAGCATTGGTAGAAATCTATCGCATGATGCGCCCTGGTGAGCCACCAACAAAAGAATCTGCAGAAACACTGTTCCAGAATCTATTCTTCAGCCAAGAGCGTTACGATCTTTCTGCGGTAGGCCGCATGAAGTTCAACCGTCGCTTGAGCCGCGAAGATGAAACTGGCGAAGGCGTATTGTCAAACGACGATATCGTCGATGTTATGCGCACCTTAATTGCGATCCGTAACGGCCAAGGCGTTGTCGATGATATCGATCACCTGGGTAACCGTCGCGTTCGCTCTGTAGGTGAAATGGCAGAGAACCAGTTCCGTGTTGGTTTGGTTCGGGTTGAGCGCGCTGTTAAAGAGCGTTTGTCCATGGCAGAAAGCGAAGGTTTGATGCCGCAAGATTTGATCAACGCGAAACCAGTAGCCGCCGCAGTGAAGGAGTTCTTCGGTTCTTCTCAGCTGTCCCAGTTCATGGATCAAAACAACCCACTGTCCGAAGTGACGCACAAGCGTCGTGTATCAGCCTTAGGCCCAGGCGGTCTAACGCGCGAGCGCGCAGGTTTCGAAGTGCGCGACGTACATCCGACTCACTACGGTCGCGTATGTCCCATCGAAACACCGGAAGGTCCGAACATTGGTTTGATCAATTCATTGGCGACTTATGCCCGCACTAACGATTACGGTTTCCTAGAGAGCCCTTATCGCAAAGTGAAAGATGGCCAAGTCACCGATGAGATTGAATACTTGTCTGCGATCAATGAGGCTGAGCAAGTTATTGCACAGGCGTCGGCGGTGGTTGATAAAAATGGCAAGCTAACTGAAGAGTTGGTTTCTGTTCGTTATTCAAACGAATTCACCTTGAAAGCTCCTGGTGATGTGACCTACATGGACGTGAGTCCGCGTCAGGTTGTATCTGTTGCAGCGTCGTTGATTCCATTCCTGGAGCACGATGATGCCAACCGTGCATTGATGGGATCGAACATGCAGCGTCAGGCTGTACCAACATTGAAAGCTGAGAAGCCTTTAGTGGGTACCGGTATGGAGCGTCACGTTGCGGTCGACTCTGGTGTCTGTGTGGTTGCTAAGCGTGGCGGTGTTGTCGACCGTGTAGATGCCTCGCGTATCGTCATTAAAGTGAACGATGGTGAAGTGGATACCGGTGATGCTGGTGTTGATATTTATAATCTCACCAAGTACACCCGCTCAAACCAAAATACCTGTATTAATCAGCGCGCCATTGTAAAAACTGGTGATGTGATTGCCCGTGGTGACGTGTTGGCTGACGGTCCTTCTGTGGACATGGGCGAGCTGGCCTTGGGTCAAAACATGCGCATCGCGTTCATGCCTTGGAATGGCTACAACTTCGAAGATTCCATCTTGGTTTCTGAGCGTGTTGTGCAAGAAGATCGTTTCACCACGATTCACATTCAAGAGCTGACCTGTATCGCGCGCGATACTAAATTGGGTAGTGAAGAGATCACGGCAGATATTCCAAACGTCGGCGAAAGTGCGCTGGCGAAACTGGATGAATCCGGCATTGTTTACATCGGTGCCGAAGTGGGTGCTGGCGACATTCTGGTTGGTAAGGTAACACCTAAAGGTGAAACTCAGCTGACGCCAGAAGAAAAGCTGCTGCGCGCCATTTTCGGTGAGAAAGCATCGGACGTGAAAGATACGTCTCTGCGTGTTGGTACCGGTACCCGCGGTACTGTTATCGACGTGCAGGTGTTTACTCGCGACGGTATCGAGAAAGATCAGCGCTCTAGAGAGATCGAAAAGTCTCAGCTAGATAAAGTGCGTAAGGATTTGAATGAAGAATACCGCATCATGGAAAATGCAACCTTCGAGCGTCTGCGTGCAGCGCTAGTGGGTCAAAAAGTTTCCTCAGGTAAAAATGTTAAGAAGGGCGAAGTGCTCACCGATGACATTTTGAATGAGTTGCCCTATGAGCAGTGGTACAAGCTGCGCATGGCAGAAGATGCATTGAACGAGCAGTTGGATGCCGCTGAAGCAGGCTTGATTGAACGTCGCAAAATTCTTGACGAGCGTTTCGAAGATAAGAAGCGTAAGTTGGAAACTGGCGATGATTTGTCTCCCGGCGTGTTGAAGATTGTTAAGGTCTACTTAGCGATTAAGCGTCGTATCCAGCCTGGCGATAAGATGGCTGGTCGTCACGGTAACAAAGGTGTTATCTCCGTCATCATGCCGGTAGAAGATATGCCTTATGACGAGTTTGGTCAGCCGGTTGATATCGTGCTTAACCCGCTTGGCGTACCTTCGCGTATGAACGTGGGTCAGGTGCTGGAAATGCACTTGGGTATGGCTGCAAAAGGCTTAGGCGACAAGATCAACGTGATGCTCGAAGAGCAGCGTAAGATTGCCGATGTGCGTAAGTTCTTGGATGAGGTGTACAACAAAACCGGTGATGCATTGGCGAAAGCTGATCTCACTAAGTTCACCGACGAAGAAGTGCTTGAGCTTGCGGGCAACCTGCGCAACGGCGTGCCTATGGCAACGCCAGTGTTTGATGGCGCTAAGGAAACTGAAATTAAAGCGCTGCTGCGTTTGGCAGATCTTTCTGACACAGGTCAGGTTCAGTTGTATGACGGTCGCTCCGGTGACCCATTCCAGCGTCACACGACCGTTGGTTACATGTACATGCTCAAGTTGAACCACTTGGTTGACGACAAAATGCACGCGCGTTCTACCGGTTCTTACAGCTTGGTTACTCAGCAGCCGCTGGGTGGTAAAGCGCAGTTCGGTGGTCAGCGTTTCGGTGAGATGGAGGTGTGGGCGTTGGAGGCATACGGTGCCGCTTACACCCTGCAAGAAATGCTCACTGTTAAGTCTGATGACGTGAATGGCCGTACGAAGATGTATAAAAACATCGTAGATGGTGATCACAGAATGGAACCTGGCATGCCCGAATCTTTCAACGTGTTGGTGAAAGAAATTCGGTCACTGGGTATTAACATGGAATTGGAACACGATTCTTAATCCATTGTTTGCATGACATCGAAGGGCGGGAGCGTTGCTCCCGCTGGCACACCCGGAGCTATTTAAGCCCATTGGAGGAAGCGCCTTGAAAGACTTACTTAATCTGCTGAAGTCCCAGGGACAGGTTGAAGAATTTGACGCGATTCGTATTGGTTTGGCATCGCCAGACATGATTCGCTCTTGGTCATTTGGCGAAGTTAAAAAGCCAGAGACAATCAACTACCGCACGTTCAAACCTGAGCGTGAAGGTTTATTCTGCGCCAAAATTTTTGGCCCAGTAAAAGACTACGAATGTTTGTGCGGCAAGTACAAGCGCATGAAACATCGCGGCATCATTTGCGAAAAATGTGGCGTCGAAGTGACCTTGGCCAAAGTGCGTCGCGAGCGCATGGGCCACATTGAGCTAGCGTCGCCCGTTGCTCATATTTGGTTTTTGAAATCCCTGCCAAGCCGTATTGGCTTGTTGCTGGATATGACCCTGCGCGACATCGAGCGGGTGTTGTATTTTGAATCTTACGTTGTAACTGACCCAGGCATGACCACGCTAGAGCTGGGTCAACTGCTGAACGATGAGCAGTACTTCGAAGCCATGGAAGAATTTGGCGACGAATTCGAAGCCAGCATGGGTGCAGAGGCTATTCAGAAGCTGATGGCGGATATTCATCTCGAGCAAGAGATTCAATTCTTGCGCGAAGAAATTCCAAACACCAATTCTGAAACCAAAATTAAAAAGTACTCCAAGCGCTTGAAGTTGCTTGAAGCTTTCTTCGGCTCGGGCAACAAGCCTGAGTGGATGGTGTTGGAAGCGCTGCCAGTGTTGCCGCCGGATTTGCGTCCTTTGGTACCGCTAGACGGCGGCCGCTTTGCGACCTCTGATCTAAACGATTTGTATCGCCGCGTGATCAACCGCAACAACCGCTTGAAGCGTTTGTTGGATTTGTCTGCGCCAGACATCATCGTGCGCAACGAAAAGCGCATGTTGCAGGAAGCTGTGGATGCGTTGCTGGATAACGGCCGTCGCGGTCGTGCCATCACCGGTTCAAACAAGCGTCCTTTGAAGTCACTGGCTGACATGATCAAAGGTAAGCAAGGTCGTTTCCGTCAAAACTTGCTGGGTAAGCGGGTAGATTACTCCGGTCGTTCTGTGATCGTGGTAGGTCCAACCCTGCGCTTACATCAGTGTGGTTTGCCGAAGAAAATGGCGTTGGAATTATTTAAACCGTTTATTTTCAGCAAGCTGGAATTAAAAGGCTTGGCGACCACTATCAAAGCTGCAAAGAAGATGGTCGAGCGCGAAGAGCCAGTGGTTTGGGACATTCTCGACGATGTCATTCGCGAACATCCGGTGTTGTTAAACCGTGCGCCAACGCTTCACCGTCTGGGTATTCAGGCGTTCGAGCCTGTGTTGATTGAGGGTAAGGCGATCCAGTTGCACCCACTCGTTTGTGCGGCATACAACGCCGACTTCGACGGTGACCAGATGGCTGTTCACGTGCCGCTGACGATTGAAGCTCAGTTGGAAGCGCGTGCCTTGATGATGTCGACCAACAACATCCTGTCACCAGCCAACGGTGAGCCAATCATCGTGCCTTCGCAGGACGTTGTATTGGGTCTCTATTGGATGACCCGCGAGCGTATTAATGCCAAGGGCGAAGGCATGGCTTTCGCTGACGTTAAAGAAGTTAACCGCGCCTACCACGGTAAAGTTGCCGAGCTGCAAGCGAAGATTAAAGTTCGCGTCAATCAAGTGACTTTCGGCGAGCAGGGCGAGCGTATCGAAGTATCAAAAGTTGTTGATACTACGGTTGGTCGCGTGCTGCTGTGGGAAATTGCGCCAGAGGGTATTCCCTTTGACATGGTTAACAAGAACATGGTGAAAAAGGCAATCTCTGCCTTGATTAACTACTGCTACCGTCAAGTTGGCTTGAAATCGACCGTCATTTTTGCCGATCAGTTGATGTACATGGGTTACGAGTACTCAACTAAATCTGGTTCGTCTATCGGTGTGAATGACTTTGCCATTCCCGATGCGAAGGCCAAGATTGTTGAGCGTGCCGAAAACGACGTGAAAGAAATTGAAAGCCAGTTTGCTGCCGGTTTGGTTACCCAGGGCGAGAAGTACAACAAGGTGATCGATATCTGGTCGCGCGCTAACGATCTCGTGGCTAAGTCCATGATGGAAGGTATCAGTAAAGAAGCTGTGACCAACCGCGATGGCAAAGAAGAAATGCAAGACAGCTTCAACTCCGTGTACATGTACGCCGACTCAGGAGCGCGTGGTTCGCCAGCGCAGATTCGTCAGCTAGCCGGTATGCGTGGTTTGATGGCGCGTCCAGATGGCTCGATTATCGAAACGCCTATTACCGCAAACTTCCGCGAAGGTTTGAACGTACTTCAGTACTTCATCTCTACGCACGGTGCGCGTAAAGGTTTGGCTGATACCGCCTTGAAGACGGCAAACTCTGGTTACTTGACCCGTCGTTTGGTTGACGTGGCGCAAGACGTTGTTGTGACCGAAGTAGATTGTGGCACTGACGAAGGTTTGACCATGTCGCCAGTGATCGAAGGTGGCGACATCATCGACTCCTTGGGTGATCGTATTCTTGGTCGCGTTATTGCGCGCGATGTGGTCCGCTCTGATTCAGATGAAATTCTGATTCCGGCCGGCACTATCATCGACGAAGAGTGGGTTAAGCGCGTTGAGAAAATGGGTATTGACGAGGTTTGTGTGCGCTCGCCAATTACCTGTGAAACGCGCCAAGGCATTTGCGCTCAGTGTTATGGTCGCGATCTGGCCCGTGGCCATCGCGCCAACATGGGCGAATCTATCGGTGTTATCGCTGCTCAGTCAATCGGTGAGCCCGGTACTCAGTTGACCATGCGTACCTTCCACATCGGTGGTGCGGCATCTCGAGCGTCTGCTGCAGACAGCGTTAGCGTCAAGCAGGAAGGTACTATTCGCCTGCACAACATTAAAGTTGTTAGCCGTCCAGATGGCCACTTGGTTGCGGTTTCCCGTTCCGGTGAGCTGGCGGTTGCCGACGGCAATGGTCGCGAGCGCGAGCGCTACAAGATTCCTTACGGCGCCTTGATTACCGTTAAAGAGGGCGAGACCGTCGACGGTGGCCAAATCGTAGCTAAGTGGGATCCGCACGTTCATCCCATCGTGACCGAAGTGGCCGGTCAGGTAGCCTTCTCAGGTATGGAAGAAGGTTTATCTGTGCGTCGTCAAACGGACGAGTTGACGGGTCTGTCGTCGATCGAAATTATAGATCCGGCTGAACGTCCCGCTGCTGGTAAGGATTTGAAGCCAGCGATCACCTTGATCGACGAAAAAGGCGACGAGCTTTACTTGCCGAATACCAACGTGCCTGCGCACTATGCGTTGCCACCTAAGTCAATTTTGTCGATCAGTAATGGCGATAAGATTGTGGTTGGTGACATTCTTGCGCGTATTCCGCAGGAAGGTTCGAAGACTCGCGATATTACCGGTGGTTTGCCGCGCGTTGCCGACTTGTTCGAAGCGCGTAAGCCGAAAGAGCCGTCAATCTTGGCGGAAATCTCCGGTACCGTTAGCTTCGGTAAGGAAACCAAAGGTAAGCGCCGCTTGGTGATTACCCCGAGCGATGGTCAGCCATTGCCAGACGGTTCAACCCATTACGAGGTGCTGATTCCTAAGCACCGTCAATTGACGGTGTTCGAAGGTGAGCAGGTAGCGCGTGGTGAAGTTGTGTCGGACGGTCCAAGCAATCCACACGATATTTTGCGCCTCAAAGGTGTTGAAGCCTTGGCTCGTTACATTACTAACGAAATCCAAGACGTTTACCGCCTACAGGGTGTAAAGATCAACGATAAGCACATCGAAACCATTTGCCGTCAAATGCTGCGCAAGGTTGAGATCACCACCATGGGTGACTCTAGCTTCGTGAAGGGCGAGCAGGCTGAGTTCCATAAAGTGCTGGAAGAGAACGAGCGTCTGCGCGCCGAAGGTAAGCAGCCTGCTACCTACGAGCGTCAGTTGCTTGGTATTACCAAGGCGTCCTTGGCGACCGAATCTTTCATCTCCGCGGCTTCCTTCCAGGAAACCACGCGCGTATTGACCGAGGCTGCCGTAACCGGCAAGCGCGATGATCTGCGCGGCTTGAAAGAGAACGTGGTTGTGGGCCGCTTGATTCCAGCGGGTACCGGTTTGGCCTACCACAACGAGCGTCGTCGCGTGCGTGACAAGGCGCCAAATGAGGGTGGTGTGAGTGCTGCGGAAGTAGAAGCAGCCTTGACCGAAGCGTTGAAATCCAGCGCAAGCTGAGTTTTAGGCTAAAAAACACGTGAGATGGGTGCAGCCAGGGCAACTTGGCTGTTTTTTCATCTTGACTGGGGTGGGGGGCGTCCTTACAATGCGCCTCCCACTTTTTCTGAGTGGGGCAGGCGGTTGCCTGCACTTTTAACTGCGTTATCCGACTGTTGGGTAGCGAAAACTAGTTTGTGGAGTTTATTTTCATGGCAACGATCAACCAGTTGGTTCGTAAGCCGAGAAAACGTAAGGTTGTTAAAAGCGACGTTCCTGCATTGCAAGCCAATCCGCAGAAACGTGGCGTTTGTACCCGCGTTTACACCACTACACCAAAGAAGCCAAACTCAGCTTTGCGTAAGGTCTGCCGTGTGCGCCTAACCAATGGCTTTGAAGTAACTTCTTACATCGGTGGTGAAGGGCACAACCTGCAAGAGCATAGCGTGGTGCTAATCCGTGGCGGTCGTGTAAAAGACTTGCCAGGTGTGCGTTACCACACAGTGCGTGGCTCTTTGGATACCGCTGGCGTGAAAGATCGCAAGCAGCGTCGTTCCAAGTACGGAGTCAAGCGTCCTAAGTAATCGCAAGATTTCTGAAGACATACGTTTTCGGTTGAACCGAGTAAGGCTAAGCGCGCTTGCCCCGCTGAAGAGATTGGAAGTTCCGACTTTTAGGACCTTTGAGCAGCGGTAAGAGCGGAGTCTTAGAAAAACCTAAAGATAGAGGCGATTTAAAATGCCAAGAAGACGCGTCGTCGCAAAACGCGAAGTCTTACCAGATCCCAAGTTTGGTAACACAACGCTGGCGAAATTTATGAACCACGTGATGGTCAGTGGTAAGAAGTCGGTCGCAGAGCGCATTGTTTACGGTGCCCTCGAAGTTGTTCAGACAAAACTGAACCGCGATCCATTAGAAGTGTTCGATGAAGCTCTCGAAGCCATCGCGCCTATGGTAGAAGTTAAGTCCCGCCGTGTCGGTGGTGCTACTTACCAAGTGCCCGTTGAAGTTCGTCCAGCTCGTCGTGCAGCGCTAGCTATGCGCTGGCTGGTAGATTACTCACGCAATCGCGGTGAGAAGTCTATGGCTCAGCGTTTGGCCGGTGAATTGATTGACGCCTCGCAGGGCAAAGGTGCTGCTGTGAAGAAGCGTGAAGACGTTCACCGTATGGCAGAAGCGAACAAGGCATTCAGCCACTACCGTTTCTAAGCGCCATGCTTTGATGCTAAAAGGCAGCTTCGGCTGCCTTTTAGTGTTAATAACGATTGTTTTTTCGGGAGTCTTTTGTGGCACGTAAAACACCCATCTCACGCTACCGCAATATTGGTATTTGTGCGCATGTTGATGCGGGTAAAACCACGACTACCGAGCGCGTTCTGTTCTATACAGGTCTGTCCCATAAGATTGGTGAGGTGCATCACGGTGCTGCCACCATGGATTGGATGGAGCAAGAGCAAGAGCGTGGTATTACCATTACATCTGCCGCTACCACCTGTTTCTGGCGTGGTATGGATGCTCAGTTCGAAGAGCATCGCGTCAATATTATCGATACCCCGGGGCACGTAGACTTCACCATTGAGGTGGAGCGTTCATTGCGTGTGCTGGACGGTGCTGTCGTTGTTCTCTGTGGTTCCTCTGGGGTTCAGCCTCAGACTGAAACCGTTTGGCGGCAGGCCAATAAATACGAAGTTCCGCGCATGGTGTTCGTCAATAAGATGGACAGGACCGGCGCCGACTTTATGCGCGTGGTCAATCAGCTCAAGACGCGTCTAGGTGCCAACCCGGTGCCATTGCAGATGACCATAGGCGCTGAAGAACATTTCCAAGGTGTTGTAGACCTGATCAAAATGAAGGCGATTCGCTGGAATGAAGAGGATCAGGGTATGACCTTCGCTTACGAGCCAATTCCTGCCGACATGGCAGAGGTTTGTGCGAGCATGCGCGAGCAGTTGGTTGAAGCTGCGGCCGAAGCCACCGAAGAGTTGATGGACAAGTACCTCGAGGGCGGCGAGCTCACCGAGGCTGAAATCAAGTCCGCCTTGCGCAAACGCACGCTGGCGGGTGAAATTATCCCCGTGCTAGGCGGCTCAGCTTTTAAAAATAAAGGCGTTCAGGCTGTGCTAGACGCGGTAGTTGAGTATTTGCCGTCGCCCACGGAAGTGAAAGCTATCGACGGCGTGCTCGATGACGGTGAGACACACGCTATTCGCGAAGCCGACGACGATGCGCCTTTCTCGGCACTGGCCTTTAAAATTGCCACTGATCCCTTCGTTGGCACGTTAACCTTCTTCCGGGTTTACTCCGGTAAGTTGGCGCAGGGCGACCAGATCTTTAATGCTGTTAAGGGCAAAAAAGAGCGGGTTGGCCGCATGGTGCAAATGCACGCTAACAACCGCCAAGAAATTAAAGAAGTCTGGGCTGGCGATATAGCCGCCGGTATTGGCTTCAAGGATGTCACCACAGGCGATACCCTGTGCGATATCAATCATGTTATTACCCTTGAGCGCATGGAGTTTCCCGAGCCGGTTATCTCGGTGGCGGTAGAGCCCAAATCTCAAGCGGATCAGGAAAAGATGGGTGTGGCGCTGGGCAAGCTGGCGCAAGAAGACCCATCCTTCCGCGTTCACACTGATAAGGAGACGGGTCAAACTATCATCTCCGGCATGGGTGAGCTGCATTTAGATATCATTGTTGACCGCATGCGCCGTGAATTCAGCGTTGAGGCCAATATTGGTAAGCCACAGGTTGCTTACCGCGAAAAGATCACAAACACCTGCGAGATTGAAGGTAAGTTTGTGCGTCAATCGGGTGGCCGTGGTCAGTATGGTCACTGCTGGATCAGGTTTGAGCCAGCAGCGGATGCCAACGCTGAAAAAGTGGAGTTCGTAAGCGAGGTTGTCGGCGGTGTTATTCCGAAGGAATACATTCCAGCAATCGGCAAGGGTATTGAAGAGCAGTCTAAGAACGGTGTTCTGGGCGGCTATCCGTTGCTGGGCTTGAAGGCGACTGTTTACGATGGTTCCTTCCACGATGTCGACTCCAATGAAATGGCGTTCAAGATCGCTGCGTCAATGGCCACAAAGCAATTGGCGCAATTTGGCGGTGCGGTTCTGCTTGAGCCAACTATGAAGGTTGAAGTGGTAACGCCAGAAGAAAACATGGGTGATGTGGTCGGTGACTTAAACCGTCGCCGAGGTCTGATTCAGGGTATGGAAGATACCCCGTCAGGCAAGATCGTTAATGCTGAGGTGCCGCTGGCCGAGATGTTCGGTTATGCGACTGCATTGCGCTCTGCAACCCAGGGTCGTGCAACTTACTCCATGGAGTTCCTGCACTACGCTGAGGCACCTTCTAATGTCGCGCAGGAAATCATTGCCAAGAGCAGGGTTGCTAGCGATTACTAATCGAATCAAATTCACGTATTTGAGGTTTTAAAAAATGGCTAAGGCTAAGTTTGAACGTAACAAGCCCCACGTAAACGTGGGCACCATTGGTCACGTTGACCATGGTAAAACTACCCTGACAGCAGCTCTGACTCGCGTATGTGCGGAAGTATGGGGCAGCGGTGCAGCGGTTGCATTTGATGGTATCGACTCGGCGCCAGAAGAGCGCGAGCGCGGTATCACCATTTCTGCAGCGCACGTGGAATATGATTCACCAATCCGTCACTACGCACACGTAGATTGCCCAGGTCACGCCGATTATGTGAAGAACATGATCACCGGTGCTGCGCAGATGGACGGCGCTATTCTGGTATGTTCTGCCGCTGATGGCCCAATGCCACAGACGCGCGAGCACATCCTGCTGTCACGTCAGGTAGGTGTACCTTACATCGTTGTGTTCCTGAACAAAGCCGACATGGTTGACGATGCCGAGCTATTAGAGCTGGTTGAGATGGAAGTTCGCGAGCTGTTGAGCCAATACGAATTCCCAGGCGACGATACCCCAATCATCATCGGTTCTGCGCTAATGGCGTTGAACGGTACCGATGAAAACGAAATGGGTACCACCGCTGTTAAGAAATTGGTTGAGACGCTGGACTCTTACATTCCTGAGCCCGAGCGTGCTATCGACGGTGCTTTCTTGATGCCAATCGAAGACGTGTTCTCTATCTCTGGTCGCGGTACTGTTGTGACTGGTCGTATCGAGCGCGGTATCGTTAAAGTGGGCGAAGAAATCGAGATCGTTGGTCTTCGCGATACCACCAAAACTACCTGTACTGGTGTTGAAATGTTCCGCAAGCTGCTTGACGAAGGTCGCGCTGGTGAGAACGTAGGTGTTCTGTTGCGCGGTACTAAGCGCGACGACGTTGAGCGTGGTCAGGTGTTGTCTAAGCCAGGCGCGATCAAGCCGCACACCAAGTTCCAGTCAGAAGTGTACGTATTGTCGAAAGACGAAGGTGGTCGTCACACGCCATTCTTCAAAGGCTACCGTCCACAGTTCTACTTCCGTACTACCGACGTAACTGGTGCTTGTGAGCTGCCAGAAGGTGTTGAGATGGTAATGCCAGGTGATAACGTGCAAATGGAAGTCACCTTGATTCACCCAATCGCGATGGAAGACGGCTTACGCTTCGCCATCCGTGAAGGTGGTCGTACCGTTGGTGCGGGTGTTGTTGCTAAGATCATCGAGTAATCGTTGAAAATATTTTCAGTGTTTTATTGCTGAATAGTCAATCGCCCCGAGTTTTCGGGGCGGTTTTCAACGTTAAGCTCTTGTTTTAAAAGTCTTTTTCTGCGGAAAAGGAAGTTTTCTTCATTTGCTTGACAGTAAGGGTGTTCGCCCTTAATATTGCGCCTCCGTTTTTCAGGGATTTCCCCTGGCGGATTGTTCTTTATAGTATTTTGGAGTTTGGTTCAGATGCAGAGTCAGCGCATTCGCATTCGCCTGAAAGCTTTCGATCACAAGTTGATTGATGCTTCTACACAGGAAATCGTCGAGACAGCAAAGCGTACAGGTGCCCAAGTGCGTGGTCCGATTCCGCTGCCTACTCGTCGAGAGCGTTTCACTATTCTGGTTTCACCGCATGTTAACAAAGATGCGCGTGACCAGTACGAAATCCGCACACATAAGCGTTTGTTGGATATTGTAGAGCCTACAGAAAAGACTGTAGACGCCCTTATGAAGCTGGACCTAGCTGCTGGTGTCGAAGTTCAAATTAGTCTCGGATAAATAACATTTTGCTGCCTACCCGCGCGAGTGAGTAGGAGTGTGTAACGCTCTGAAATGGGCGGCCATAGCGGGTAAAAGCCCCGTACACCATAGAGGTTTTAAAAATGACAATAGGTATTGTCGGTCGCAAAAGCGGCATGACCCGTATCTTCACTGAAGACGGTGTCTCTATCCCAGTAACGGTGGTTGAAGTTGAGCCAAACCGTATTACTCAGGTTAAGAGCGTCGAAACTGATGGCTACTCTGCTGTGCAGGTAACTCTTGGTTCGCGTCGCGCTTCCCGCGTTGTAAAATCTGCTGCTGGTCATTTTGCCAAAGCTAATACAGAAGCCGGTCGTGGTCTGTACGAGTTGCGCAATGACGGTGGTGAAGCTTTCGAAGTTGGTTCAGAAATTACTGTTTCCGCTTTTGAAGCTGGTCAAATCGTAGACGTCACTGGAACATCCAAAGGTAAGGGCTTCGCTGGTACTGTTAAGCGTTGGAACTTCACCATGCAGGATGCTACCCACGGTAACTCCCTTTCTCATCGCGTACCCGGCTCTATTGGCCAGTGCCAGACTCCTGGTCGCGTATTTAAAGGCAAAAAGATGACCGGCCATATGGGTGATGAGCGCGTAACCGTTCAAAATCTTGAAGTGGTTAAGGTCGATGCAGAGCGTAATTTGCTGTTGATCAAAGGCGCAGTACCTGGTGCTCCAGGTGGTGACGTCATCGTGCGTCTCGCTGTTAAAGCGCGCAACAACGGCTAAGTTTCCGAGGGGGATCGACCATGGAATTGAATATTACTACTCCAGCAGGCGCCAAAGGTACGGTTAACGTATCTGATGTAGCGTTTGCTCGCGAGTTCAATCAAGACTTGGTGCATCAAGCGGTTGTTGCTTATATGGCAGCAGCGCGTCAAGGCACCAAAGCGCAGAAGACTCGCGCTGAAGTTTCTGGTGGTGGCGCCAAGCCTTGGCGTCAAAAAGGTACGGGTCGTGCTCGTGCAGGTACAACTCGCGGTCCGCTATGGCGTACCGGTGGTGTAACTTTCGCAGCTAAGCCACGTAGCTTTGACCAGAAGTTAAACAAGAAAATGTATCGTGCTGCTATGCAGTGCATCATGTCTGAACTTGCTCGCCAAGAGCGTTTGATTGTTGTTGATAGCTTCGAGCTTGATGCGCCAAAAACAAAAGCATTGGTAGGTCAGTTGGCGCAATACAATCTTTCAGATGTGTTGATCGTGACTGAAGAGTTAAACATGAATCTTTATCTGGCAGCTCGCAACCTGCACAAAGTTGACGTACGTGACGCAGAGGGTGTTGACCCTGTAAGTCTGATTCGTTTCGACAAGGTTGTAGTGACTGTTCCTGCTCTGAAGAAGCTTGAGGGGATGTTGGCATGAACCAAGAACGCATTTATAAAGTGTTGCTAGGTCCGGTCATTTCCGAAAAAGCGGCCGGCGCAGGTGAGCAAGATCAAGTGGTTTTCAAGGTGCTTCCAAGTGCCGACAAGATCGAGATCAAAGCTGCAGTAGAAAAGCTTTTTAGTGTGAAAGTTGTAAGCGTTCGCACAATCAACGTGAAGGGCAAGACCAAGCGTACTAAGCATGGTATGGGCCAAAAGAGCGATTGGAAGAAGGCTTACGTTCGTCTCGAGCAGGGTCAAGATATTGACTTTGCAGTAGCAGAGTAAGGGGATTGTTGAGATGGCAATTGTAAAACGCAAACCAACCTCTCCTGGCCGTCGCTTTGTTGAGAGCGTTGTAAATCCTGAACTACACAAGGGCGCACCATATGCACCTTTGTTAGAGAAGAAAAGCAAGACCGGTGGTCGTAACAACAACGGTCGCATCACTACCCGTCATATCGGTGGTGGTCATAAGCAGCATTATCGCGTTATCGATTTTAAGCGCTTGAAGGACGGTATCCCGGCCAAAGTTGAGCGTTTGGAATACGATCCAAACCGCAGCGCAAATATTGCGTTGGTGTGTTACGCCGATGGTGAGCGTCGTTACATCATTGCACCGAAAGGTCTGCACGCTGGCGATCAAATCGTGAGCGGTGAAACAGCGCCAATCAAGCCAGGTAATACTTTGCCACTGCGCAATATTCCTGTTGGTGCCGTGATTCACTGTATTGAGCTTAAGCCTGGTAAGGGTGCTCAGTTAGTGCGTTCTGCGGGTACTTCTGCGCAGTTGGTTGCCCGTGATGGCGCCTACGCTACGCTGCGTCTTCGCAGCGGTGAGATGCGCAAAGTTCTGAGTGATTGTCGTGCGACGTTAGGCGAAGTGTCTAACAGCGAACACAGTCTGCGTTCACTAGGTAAAGCCGGTGCCAAGCGTTGGCGCGGTGTTCGTCCTACTGTTCGCGGTGTGGCGATGAACCCGGTTGATCACCCGCACGGTGGTGGTGAAGGCCGCACCTCTGGTGGTCGTCATCCGGTTACTCCATGGGGTGTGCCAACTAAGGGTTATAAGACTCGTAGTAACAAGCGCACAGATAACATGATTGTTCGTCGTCGCGGCAAGAAGTAATCGCGCGACTTAGCTGATTAGGGGAATTACAGTGCCACGTTCACTGAAGAAAGGTCCTTTCATCGATCTTCACCTGTTGAAGAAGGTCGAAGCAGCGATCGAAAAGAATGATCGCCGTCCAGTTAAAACCTGGTCGCGTCGCTCGATGATCATGCCAGATATGGTTGGTCTAACGATTGCTGTGCACAACGGGCGTCAACACGTTCCGGTTCTGGTCAACGAAGAAATGGTTGGTCATAAACTGGGCGAATTCGCCGCCACTCGCACTTACCGCGGTCATATCGCGGATAAGAAAGCGAAGAAGCGTTAATTCGAGGTTATGACGATGGAAGTAGCAGCAAAATTACGCGGTGCTCGCTTATCAGCGCAAAAAGCTCGACTGGTTGCTGACCAGATCCGTGGCAAGCGCGTTGACGAAGCTCTCGATATCTTAGCGTTCAGCCCCAAAAAGGGCGCCGTTTTGATCAAGAAGGTTTTGGAATCAGCGATTGCTAACGCAGAGCACAACGATGGTGCCGATGTGGATGAGTTAAAGGTTTCTACGATTTTTGTCGACGAAGGTCTGACAATGAAGCGTATTCAGCCTCGAGCTAAAGGTCGCGCAGACCGTATTTGTAAGCGCACCTGCCACATTACCGTTAAAGTAGCAGACAAGTAAGAGAGCAGGCGTTATGGGTCAGAAAGTACATCCGACAGGTATTCGTCTGGGTATCGTTAAGAAGCATACTTCTGTTTGGTATGCCGGTAGTGATGAATACGCAGATAAGCTTTACACCGATTTGAAAGTGCGCGAGTACATTCAAAAGGAGCTTGCCAGTGCGTCTGTTAGTCGCATTGATATCGAGCGTCCTGCGAACACCGCTCGCGTTACCATCCACACTGCCCGTCCAGGCATTGTGATCGGTAAGAAAGGCGAAGACGTTGAGAAATTGCGCAGTGCCATTACCGCTAAAATGGGGGTGCCTGTACATATCAACATCGAAGAAATCCGCAAGCCTGATCTGGATGCGGCTCTGGTAGCACAAAGTGTTGCACAACAGTTGGAGCGTCGTGTGATGTTCCGCCGCGCCATGAAGCGCGTTGTGCAAAACGCCATGCGTCAGGGCGCTGAAGGGATCAAGGTGCAGGTAGGTGGTCGTTTGGGCGGTGCAGAAATTGCTCGTTCCGAGTGGTACCGCGAAGGACGTGTGCCATTGCACACCCTGCGTGCAGATATTGACTACGCTACAGCCGAAGCGAAAACCACTTACGGCATCATTGGCGTGAAAGTATGGATCTTCAAGGGCGAAGTTCTTGGTGGTGAAACACCAGTAGAAACTGCAGCGCCTAAGAAGAAGTCTTCTAAGTAAGGGGTACGCAACATGCTGCAACCGAAGCGTACAAAGTTTCGCAAGCAAATGAAAGGCCGCAACCGCGGCTTGGCCCAGCGTGGCTCTAAAGTTAGCTTTGGCGAATTTGGCTTAAAAGCTATTGCCCGCGGACGCATCACTGCTCGTCAGATCGAAGCGGCTCGTCGTGCAATGACTCGTCACATTAAACGTGGCGGTAAAATTTGGATTCGAGTGTTTCCAGATAAGCCAATTACCGAAAAGCCTTTGGAAGTTCGTCAGGGTAAAGGTAAGGGTAATGTTGAGTACTGGGTAGCCCAGATTCAACCAGGCAAAGTGTTGTATGAGATGGAAGGTGTTCCTGAGCAAATCGCTCGCGAAGCTTTCGCTCTAGCTGCAGCCAAACTGCCGCTGTCTACAACTTTCGTTAAGCGTACGGTGATGTAATGAAAACTTCAGAACTCCGCGAAAAATCAGTTGAAGAGCTGAATGCGGCGCTGTTGTCTGAGCTGCAAGCTCAGTTCAAGCTCCGTATGCAGGCAGCTACCGGTCAACTGAGCCAGACTCATCTGTTGAAGAACGCTCGTCGTGACATCGCACGTATTAAAACTGTGCTGACTGAAAAGGCAGGTAATTAACAATGGATCAGGCAAAAAAGACTGCGCGCACGCTGACCGGTAAGGTCGTTAGCAACAAGATGGACAAGTCCATTGTTGTTCTGATTGAGCGTCGCGAAAAGCACCCGATTTATGGCAAGTATGTTAGTAAATCATCTAAGTTGAAGGCTCATGACGAGAACAACGAGTGCAAGATGGGTGACGTTGTCACTATCGCTGAATCTCGTCCTCTGTCTAAAACTAAGTCTTGGGCTTTAGTTAAAATTGAAGAGCGCGCTGCTGAGATTTAGCTCAGTAACGCTCGATTAAGAGTTTCGGAGACGGACCATGATTCAAACTGAATCCTACTTAGAAGTGGCTGACAACAGTGGTGCTCGCCGCGTTATGTGTATCAAGGTGCTAGGCGGTTCACATCGTCGTTACGCATCTGTAGGTGACATCATCAAGGTCACCGTGAAGGAAGCGATTCCTCGCGGTAAGGTCAAAAAGGGTCAAGTGATGAAGGCTGTCGTAGTGCGCACTCGTAAAGGTGTTCGCCGCCCAGACGGTTCACTGATCAAATTTGATGATAACGCAGCTGTATTACTTAACAACCAAGATGCTCCAATTGGCACTCGTATTTTTGGGCCAGTTACGCGTGAGCTTCGCGGTGACAAGTTTATGAAAATCATTTCTCTGGCACCTGAAGTACTGTAAGTACAGGCCAGAGTCAGAGAATCGAGGACAGGCAAATGCGTAAGATCAAACGTGATGACGAAGTGATTGTTATCGCCGGGCGCGATAAGGGCAAACGTGGCAAAGTAGTGCGCGTTTTGGCCGACAATCGTTTGGTTGTTTCAGGCATTAACATGATTAAAAAGCACCAGAAGCCAAACCCGCAAGCGGGTGTTGCTGGTGGTATCGTGGAAAAAGAAGCTGCGATTCAGGATTCTAATGTTGCAATATTTAATGCTGCAACTCAGAAAGCTGATCGTGTGGGCTTCAAAATTCTCGAAGACGGGAAGAAGATTCGCGTCTTTAAATCCAACGGCGAAGCCGTAGACGCATAAGCAGACCAGGTAGCAGAAATGGCTAGGCTGAAAGATCTTTACAAAAAAGAAATCGCGCCCAAGCTCCAGCAAGAGCTCGGACTCGCGAATGTAATGGAAATTCCACGCATTACCAAAATCACCCTTAACATGGGTGTTGGTGAAGCAGTTGGCGACAAAAAAGTGCTTGAGCACGCTGTCAAAAACTTGGAGCAAATTTCTGGGCAAAAGGTAGTTGTTACCAAGAGCCGGAAATCCATTGCAGGTTTTAAAATTCGTGATGGTTGGCCAATTGGCTGTAAGGTAACTTTGCGTCAGGATCGTATGTACGAATTCCTTGATCGCTTGGTTTCCATTGCGATTCCACGTATTCGCGACTTCCGGGGTATTAGCCCCAAGCAGTTCGACGGTCGTGGTAATTTTTCAATGGGCGTTACTGAACAGATCATTTTCCCGGAAATCGATTACGATAAAATCGATAAAATCCGTGGTCTTGATATCTGTATCACGACTACTGCCCGTACCGATGAGGAAGGTCGCGCGCTGTTAAAAGCGTTCAACTTCCCATTCAAAGGATAAGGGTAGAACCATGGCCAAGAAATCTATGATTGCACGCGAATTAAAGCGTACAAATACAGTAGCCAAATTTGCTGCCAAGCGTGCAGAGCTGAAAGCTATTATTTCTAGCTCTTCTTCGTCTGACGAAGAAATCTGGGACGCACAGCAGAAATTGCAGGCAATGCCACGTGATGCAAGCCCGAGCCGTCAGCAGCGCCGCTGTCGTCTGACCGGTCGTCCGCACGCTGTATACCGCAAGTTCGGCTTGTGCCGTAACAAATTGCGTGAAGCAGCCATGCGCGGTGACGTGCCTGGTCTGGTTAAATCAAGCTGGTAATGACGGCTGTTTTCAGGAGCAGAATCCTATGAGTATGCAAGATCCTTTGGCAGATATGCTAACCCGCGTGCGTAACGCACAAATGGTTGGTAAGCCGAGCGTTACCATGCCGTCTTCAAATTTGAAGGCAAGCGTTGCACGCGTGCTGACAGAAGAAGGCTATGTATCAGGTTTTGATATAAGCGAGGGCGTTAAGCCAGAGCTGACTATCGAGCTGAAATACTTCGAAGGCAAGCCAGTTATCGCTGAGCTTGACCGTGTAAGCCGTCCAGGTTTACGTAATTATGCTGGGAAAGATGAGCTGCCTTCAGTCCGTGGTGGATTGGGTGTTGCGATTGTTTCTACCAGTAAAGGTGTTATGACCGACCGCGCAGCACGTGTTGCTGGCGTTGGCGGTGAAGTGCTCTGCACTGTTTTCTAACGGGAAGTCGTCATGTCACGAGTTGCAAAAAGTCCGGTTGAAATACCTGCTGGCGTTGATGTTAGTCTGAAAGGTCAAAACGTCAATATAAAAGGCAAGCAAGGTACATTGGCACTCGCGGTCCACAAAGATGTGGAAGTGAAGCAGGACGGAAACGTTCTGACGTTCGCGCCGCGCGATAATGCCAAGCAGTCCAATGCGTTAGCGGGTACTACCCGTGCGCTGGTAAACAACATGGTTAAAGGTGTTACAGCCGGTTTCGAAAAGAAACTGACTCTCATCGGTGTTGGTTACCGTGCAAAAGCATCTGGAAACACTGTAAACCTGACGTTGGGCTTTTCTCATCCTATCGATTACACCCTCCCGGCGGGTGTAACGGCTGAGACCCCTAGTCAGACCGAAGTAGTACTGAAGAGCGCCGACAAGCAATTGCTTGGTCAGGTTGCTGCTGAGATTCGCGCATTCCGTCCACCAGAGCCTTACAAGGGCAAGGGTGTTCGCTATAGCGACGAAAATGTACTGCGTAAAGAAGCTAAGAAGAAGTAGGGCTAGGATATGAGCGACAAGAAAATTGCTCGTCAGCGTCGTGCTACCAAGGCTCGTGCGAAAATCGCCGAGCTGAAAGTTACCCGTTTGACGATTCATCGCACTCCACGCCATATCTACGCCCAGATTATTTCTGGCGAGGGCGCCAAAGTGTTAGCTTGTGCATCAACTCTTGATAAGAGCTTGCGCGAAGGTAAAACAGGCAACGTAGATGCCGCCAAGGCTGTTGGCAGTCTGATCGCTGAGCGCGCGAAAGCCGCTGGCGTGACCCAAGTAGCGTTCGATCGCAGTGGTTTCAAATACCACGGTCGGATTAAAGCATTGGCCGACGCCGCGCGTGAAGCCGGCCTGGAATTCTAAGGGTTGAATCATGGCTTACGAAAAGAAAGATACAGGTAATACCGAAGGCTTGCAGGAAAAGCTAGTCCAGGTAAACCGCGTTGCAAAGACTGTTAAAGGTGGTCGTATTTTTGCGTTCACAGCGTTGACAGTTGTTGGTGACGGAAACGGTAAAGTAGGTTTTGGTCGCGGTAAAGCGCGCGAAGTGCCTATCGCTATCCAGAAAGCTATGGAAGCTGCCCGTCGCAACATGATCCAGGTTGAGTTGAATGGCGATACCATTCAGTACGCAACCAAGGGTCGCCACGGCGGTTCTAAAGTTTACATGCAGCCTGCTTCTCAAGGTACCGGTGTTATTGCCGGTGGTGCGATGCGTGCGGTGCTGGAAATTGCTGGCGTCCAAAACATTTTGTCTAAGTGCTACGGTTCTACCAACCCGGTAAACGTTGTACGTGCGACATTCGACGCGCTCAAGGCTATGGTTTCTCCGGAATCCGTTGCCGCTAAGCGTGGCAAAAGTGTTGAAGACATTTTGGGCTAAGGCCTGAGACAAGAACTGAGAATTCGGAACGACTATGGCTAAGAAAACTGTCAAAGTGACTCAGGTAAAAAGCTCAATCGGCCGCCTGAAAAAGCACCAAGCCTGTTTGAAGGGCTTGGGACTGCGTCGCATCGGCCACACTGCTGAAGTAGAAGATACTCCAGCAACACGTGGAATGATTAACAAAGTGACCTATATGGTCCAGGTTGAGGGAGAGTAATATGCGTCTTAATACTCTGAGCCCAAACCCCGGCCGCAATCATGCCAAGAAGCGCGTAGGTCGCGGTATTGGTAGCGGTTTGGGTAAAACTGCTGGTCGCGGTCACAAGGGTTTAAAATCCCGTTCTGGTGGCAGTGTTCGTCCAGGCTTCGAAGGCGGTCAGATGCCTTTGCAGAAGCGCCTGCCAAAGTTTGGCTTCTCTTCACGTATCGGTCGCGTAACAGCGGAAGTTCGTTTGGGCGAGTTAAATAAGGTAGAAGGCGAGCTAATTGATTTGGAAGCGTTGAAGCGAGCTGATATCATCGGCACCAACATTAAACGCGCCAAGATCATGTTGTCCGGCGAACTGACTAAAGCAGTTACCGTGAAAGGTCTTGCTGTTACCAAGGGCGCCAAAGCTGCGATCGAAGCCGCTGGCGGTAAAGTAGAAGAATAATACGAGGTCCCAATGGCGAGTAATCTGCCATTAGGAAATCAGAAAGGTTTAGGCGAGCTTTGGGCTCGCCTTCGTTTTCTGTTTCTGGCTATTGTTGTATATCGGATAGGGACTCACATCCCTGTACCAGGCTTAGATCCTGATCGTTTGGCGAGCTTGTTCAACCAAAACCAAGGCACTATTTTGGGTTTGTTTAACATGTTTTCCGGCGGTGCGCTTGAGCGCATGAGTATCTTGGCGTTGGGTATCATGCCTTACATTTCTGCATCGATTATTATGCAGTTGATGACGGCCGTAACCCCTTCTCTAGAGCAACTGAAGAAGGAAGGTGATGCGGGTCGGCGCAAGATTAGCCAGTACACTCGTTACTTCACGGTAATGTTGGCGACTTTCCAGGGTATCGCGATGGCGGTGGGTTTCTCTGGTCAGGCGTATGGCGGCGAACCGGGTTTTAGCTTCTATTTTATTGCGGTGGTGTCACTCGTGACCGGCGCCGTATTTATGATGTGGTTAGGTGAGCAAGTTACTGAGCGCGGTATTGGCAATGGTATATCCATGCTGATTTTCGCAGGCATCGTAGCGGGTTTGCCAAGTGCGGTTGGTCAGGCATTCGAAAGCTCGCGTCAGGGTGATTTACACATTCTGATGTTGTTAGCGATCACTTTCCTGGCGATAGCGATTGTATGGTTTGTGGTGCGAGTAGAGCGTGGTCAGCGCCGTATTACGGTGAACTACGCCAAGCGTCAGCAGGGGCGTCAGGCTTTTGCCGCGCAAACTAGCCACTTACCATTGAAAGTGAACATGGCTGGTGTGATTCCACCCATCTTTGCGAGCAGTTTGTTGTTGTTCCCTGCGTCCATATCCAGCTGGTTTGGTCAGGGTGAAGGTGCCGGCGCGGAGTTTTTACAAGAGTTAGCCTTAGCTATTGGTCCAGGCCAGCCGCTGAACTTCGTCTTGTTTGCTGCGATGATCATCTTCTTCTGTTTCTTCTATACGGCGTTGATGTTCAACCCAAAAGAAGTAGCAGATAACTTAAAGAAATCTGGCGCTTACATCCCTGGGATTCGTCCTGGTGAGCAGTCGGCAAAGTATATTGATACTGTGTTGACCCGCTTGACGGTTGTAGGTGCGCTGTACATGGCAGCAGTGTGTTTGTTGCCGCAGTTTTTGATCGTAGCGACCAATGTACCTTTCTATCTAGGTGGTACTTCGCTATTGATTGTGGTGGTGGTTGTCATGGACTTTATGTCTCAGGTGCAAGCCCATTTAATGTCTCATCAGTATGATTCACTGATGAAGAAATCAAACTTGAAGAGCTTTGGCCGCTAGGGTCAGGGCTGATTTAAGCGAGGTAGAAAATGAAAGTTCGTGCTTCAGTTAAGAAAGTTTGCCGTAACTGCAAAATGGTCAAGCGCAATGGTGTTCTGCGGGTAATCTGCAGCGTTGAGCCACGTCACAAGCAGCGTCAAGGCTAATTTAAGTGCCGAAGTTGTTGTTTAACGACTTCGGCAAAACCAGTTTTGTGGGTACTGAAATCCACATTCTGGTCAGGGGGCGTTGACTGTCGCTTGGGGAGCAATCCTTCGGCTATTGCATTTCGCTGGTATGTTCGCTATCCTGCTGCGCCTTTTGGTGTAGTGGGTGGCGTGCTTTGCCGTCAACGCTACAATTTTGTGCTTTATGGAGTAAATTGAATGGCCCGTATTGCTGGTGTCAATATACCAGATAACAAACACGCGGTTATCTCCTTAACCTACGTTTACGGCATCGGTCGCCCGACTGCTAAAGTAATTCTGGCTGCGACTGGTATTGCTGAAACGACTAAGGTTGGCGAGTTGTCCGAAGAACAATTGGACGTGCTGCGTGGTGAAATCGCCAAGCGTACGGTTGAAGGCGACCTGCGTCGTGAGATCAACATGAACATCAAGCGATTGATGGATCTTGGTTGTTATCGCGGTCTGCGTCATCGTCGCAACCTACCACTTCGTGGTCAGCGCACCAAGACAAACGCCCGCACCCGTAAGGGTCCGCGCAAGCCAATTAAGAAGTAATTGGCTTTTCGGTAACCAAAGGTTTAGGAAGAGATTGCTATGGCCAAGCCAAGTAATAAGACTGTTCGCAAGAAAGTCAAAAAGACCGTGGTTGATGGTGTTGCCCACATCCACGCTTCTTTTAACAACACGATTGTGACCATCACCGACCGCCAGGGTAACACCCTTTCATGGGCGACTGCCGGTGGTTCAGGTTTCCGTGGTTCACGTAAGAGTACGCCATTTGCTGCACAGGTTGCTGCAGAGCGTGCAGGTCAGGCCGCGCAAGAATACGGCTTGAAGAACCTAGATGTGGAAGTAAAGGGCCCAGGCCCAGGCCGCGAATCTGCTGTTCGCGCGCTGAATAATGTTGGCTACAAAATTACCAACATCGTTGACGTCACGCCGATTCCACACAATGGCTGTCGTCCTTCCAAGAAGCGTCGCGTCTAAGGGGACTTGAACAATGGCACGTTATATCGGACCAAAGTGTAAGCTGGCGCGTCGCGAGGGAACAGATCTGTTCCTGAAGAGTGGCGCACGCCCGCTAGATTCAAAATGTAAGGCAGAAACTGCACCTGGCCAGCATGGTCAACGTCGCGGTCGTTTATCCGACTACGGTGTGCAGCTTCGCGAAAAGCAAAAAGTTCGTCGTATTTACGGCATTCTTGAAAAGCAATTCCGTGGTTACTACAAAGAAGCAGCCCGTCGTAAGGGCGCAACCGGTGAAAACCTGTTGAAACTGTTGGAAACGCGTTTAGATAACGTTGTTTACCGTATGGGTTTCGGTTCTACTCGTTCCGAAAGCCGCCAGTTGGTTTCTCATAAGACTATTTTGGTTAACGGCAAGACCGTTAACATCCCGTCTTATCAAGTAACTGAAGGCGACGTGGTTGCCGTGCGTGAAAAGTCAAAGACTCAGCTGCGCATTGCGCAAGCGCTGACCTTGGCTGCTCAGCGCGCAGACGTTGAGTGGGTTGACGTGAGCACCGATAAGAAGGAAGGCACTTTCAAGCGCGTTCCCGATCGTGGCGATCTGTCTGCCGACATCAACGAAAACCTGATCGTTGAACTTTACTCCAAGTAATTAACCCCTAACAGGAACGGCTATGCAGAGTGCAGTAAACGAGTTTTATACACCGCGTCATATCGACGTTACCGAATTGAGCTCAACCCGCTCAAAGGTGGTTCTAGAGCCTCTGGAGCGTGGTTTTGGTCATACGTTGGGCAATGCGTTGCGTCGCATATTGCTATCTTCCATGCCCGGTTGTGCGATCACCGAAGTTAAAATCGACGGTGTACAACACGAGTACAGCGCTATCGAAGGCGTGCAGGAAGACGTAATCGAAATCCTGCTCAACCTGAAGGGTGTGGCAGTAATCATGCACGGTAAGGATCAGGTTGAACTGACTTTATCGAAGAAAGGTGCAGGCGTTGTAACCGCTGGCGATATTCAGGTTGATCACGAAGTTGAGATTAAAAATCCCGACCATGTAATCGCCAATATCACTGGTGACAAATCGCTAAACATGAAGCTGACCGTGTCACGCGGTCGCGGCTATGAGCCAGCTGATCAGCGTCACAGCGACGAGGAAGAAACTCGCGCCATTGGTCGCTTGCAGTTGGATGCATCTTTCAGCCCGGTTAAGCGCTTAGCTTACTCAGTAGAAAGTGCGCGTGTTGAACAGCGTACCGATCTGGATAAGTTGGTGTTGGATTTAGAGACCAATGGCACTATCGAGCCAGAGGAAGCTATCCGTCGCGCAGCTACTATCCTGCAGCAGCAGTTGGCAGTATTTGTTGATCTGGAAGGCGAGAAAGAAGCTGAGCCAGTGCGTAAAGAAGAGGAAATCGATCCGGTGCTGTTGCGCCCAGTTGATGACCTCGAGCTTACCGTACGCTCTGCGAATTGCTTGAAGGCTGAGAACATTTACTACATCGGCGATCTGATTCAGCGCACTGAAGTTGAGCTGTTGAAGACCCCGAACCTGGGTAAAAAATCACTGACCGAAATCAAAGATATTCTTGCGTCGCGCGGTTTGTCTTTGGGAATGCGTCTTGAAAACTGGCCACCAGCTAGTCTTCGTTCAGACGACAAGTAGGTAGATTCTGTGCGCGGTACGCCGCGCGCTTAACAAGATTTGCTGTGATAGCAATCAGAATGAATAGGATTTAGCGTCATGCGTCATCGTAAAAGTGGCCGTCAACTGAATCGTAACAGCTCACACCGTAAGGCTATGTTCAAGAACATGGCGATTTCTTTGGTTGAGCATGAACTGATTAAGACTACTTTGCCAAAGGCAAAGGAACTGCGCCGCGTCGTAGAGCCTTTGATTACTTTGTCGAAAACTGACAGTGTTGCAAACCGTCGTTTAGCGTTCAGCCGTCTGAACAACGACAAAGCGGTTGGTAAGCTGTTCAACGAACTAGGCCCACGCTTCGAAGGCCGCCCCGGCGGTTATGTTCGTATTTTGAAATGTGGTTTGCGTACCGGCGACAAGGCTCCTATGGCCTATGTTGAGTTGGTAGACCGCAATGCCAAGGTTGAAGCTGCTGAGTAATTAGCGCCGAGATCAAAAAAAGGCCGAGCTTATGCTCGGCCTTTTTTTTGAAAGTAAAATATAGTAATTAAGACCTGCTTTATTCATCTACATTAGATGTAAAGCATCGTTCTTTGAGTGTTGATGCTCTGCAATTTGTTGAGGTCGAGTAGTGAAACGAGTTCCTAGATAATCGACGCCCGCTAGGCGGGAGCCGGTCATCTGATGGGCGCGCTTACGCGATTAATGGAAGAAGGTCGGCTGGTTAGAGGTTTGCGTCCCTCTATCCGGCATCGCCTTTCTTCATCGGTGCAGTCATCTAAGCCTTTAGTCTTTTGCCCTTGGTTGTTTTAGCCTTTGCTGTGGAGCTATTTTTTACAAGCATAGGTTTTAGAAACTGGCCGGTATAGGATTGTTTGACCTTCGCAACATCTTCTGGTGTGCCTTGAGCGATAATTTCCCCGCCGCCGCTGCCACCCTCTGGGCCTAAATCGACGATCCAGTCTGCAGTTTTTATAACATCTAAATTGTGCTCGATAACGACCACTGTGTTGCCGTGATCGCGCAGGCGATGTAATACATTGAGTAGTTGTTGGATGTCGTAAAAGTGTAAGCCAGTGGTGGGCTCATCGAGTATATAAAGCGTTTTTCCGGTATCGCGCTTAGATAGCTCTTTTGCAAGCTTTACCCTTTGCGCTTCACCGCCAGACAGTGTTGTCGCTGCTTGGCCAAGGCGAATGTATGAGAGGCCAACATCCATTAATGTCTGTAGCTTTTTGGCTATCGCTGGCACGGCATCAAAGAACTCGCGTGCATCTTCGACGGTAAGGTCTAATACTTCGTGAATATTTTTGCCTTTGAATTTAATCTCTAGCGTCTCGCGGTTGTAGCGTTTGCTCTTACAGACATCGCAGGGTACATAAACATCGGGCAGAAAGTGCATTTCTACTTTCGTAACGCCATCACCCTGGCACGCTTCACAGCGGCCACCTTTAACGTTAAAACTAAAGCGCCCTGCTTTGTAGCCGCGCGAGCGGGCTTCTTGTGTGCCGGAAAAAATGTCGCGAATGGGTGTGAAAATACCGGTGTAGGTTGCTGGGTTTGAACGCGGCGTGCGGCCGATCGGGCTTTGATCGATATCGACACACTTGTCGAAATGATCCATACCCTTAATGTTTTTGTAAGGCGCCGGTTTTAGCGTAGTGGCTTTATTGAGTTCCGTTGCGGCGATAGGGTGTAAAGTGGCATTAACCAGAGTTGATTTACCTGAGCCTGATACACCAGTCACGCAGGTCATTAGCCCTACGGGAATAGTAAGTGTGACATCTTTCAAGTTGTTGCCAGTGGCACCTGAAAGTATCAGCTCTTGCTTTGGATTGTAGGGTGTTCGTGTGCTTGGAATGGCAATGGACTTACGGCCGGATAAATAATCAGCGGTTAAAGAGTTTTTCGCTTTAAGCACTTGCTCGTAGGTGCCCGCGGCCACGACTTCGCCGCCGTGAACACCCGCGCCTGGGCCGATATCAATCAAGTAGTCGGCACTGCGTATAGCATCTTCGTCGTGCTCTACCACAATCACGGTGTTGCCTAGATCTCGCAAGTGGGTCAACGTCCGAAGTAAGCGCTCATTATCGCGCTGGTGCAGTCCAATCGAGGGCTCGTCTAAAATATACATCACACCCACGAGGCCCGCGCCAATTTGGCTGGCTAAACGAATGCGTTGCGCTTCACCGCCGGAGAGCGTTTCGGCGCTGCGGCTCAGCGTTAAGTAATTAAGTCCAACGTCCACGAGGAAGCGAAACCTGTCTTGTAGCTCTTTTAAAATTTTACTGGCAATCTCTTGTTTGCTGCCGGCAAATTTAAGTTTGTTGAAATAGTCATAGGCCTCACCGACAGGCAGGTTGGTGATCTCCGGTAGCGGTCGGTTGTCGATAAACACGTTGCGCGCATCCTTGCGCAAGCGAGTGCCCTCGCATTCTGGGCAGCTTTGATGAGACAGAAACTTGGTTAGATCTTCGCGCACCATTTGCGAATCGGTATCGCGGTAGCGGCGCTCCATGTTGGGCATAACGCCTTCGAAGCAGTGGGTGCGCTGATAGATGTCGCCACGGTCATTGACATAGCGAAATGAAATTTCGGTTTCGCCCGAGCCCTTTAAAACCACATCGCGATCTTTTTTTCGCAGCTTTTTCCAGGGTGTATCGATAGAGAACTTATAGTGCTCGGCAATGGAGGTGAGCATGTGGAAATAGTAAACATTTCTACGATCCCAGCCGCGAATAGCGCCTTCCGCAAGGGTGAGCTCCTCGTCGTGAACGATCTTTTCCTCGTCGAAGTACTGGCGCATGCCCAGGCCGTCACAGCTAGGGCAGGCGCCGGCGGGACTATTGAATGAGAACAGCCGTGGCTCAAGCTCGGCGAGGCTGTAATCGCAAATAGGGCAGGCGTGCTTGGCGCTAAAAATGCGATCTTCACCATCGCCATCCATGTAGCTGATCATGGCTTGGCCCTCGGCTAAATTCAGCGCCGTTTCGAATGATTCCGCTAACCTGAGTTGCAAGTCGTCTTTCACTTTAAAGCGATCGACCACCACGTCAATTGCATGTTTTTTCTTTTTATCTAAGGCTGGTGCGTCGTCGAGATCGACGACTAGCCCATCAATGCGAGCTCGGATGAAGCCATCGCGCTTTAGCTGCTCGAGGATATGTAAGTGCTCACCTTTGCGATCTCTAACTAGCGGTGCCAGCAGCATGATTTTTGTGCCTTCCGGTAACGCTAGTACTTGGTCGACCATTTCACTAACGGTTTGAGCGGCGAGAGGCTCGCCGTGAATGGGGCAGCGAGGTTCGCCTACGCGCGCGTAAAGTAAACGTAGGTAATCGTAAATTTCGGTAATGGTGCCCACGGTGGAACGTGGGTTATGTGACGTCGATTTTTGTTCGATGGATATGGCGGGACTAAGGCCCTCTACATGATCGACGTCGGGCTTATCCATCATCGATAAAAACTGTCGCGCGTAAGTTGATAGCGATTCGACGTAGCGGCGCTGGCCTTCTGCGTAGAGGGTGTCAAAAGCTAAGGACGATTTGCCGGAACCAGAGAGCCCTGTGACGACGACGAGCTTATCTCTTGGGATATCGAGATCGATATTTTTTAGGTTGTGGGTGCGAGCGCCTCTTACTTGAATAGTATCCACTGACAACAGTTCTCATAACGTAGAAAACTCAACAGTATATCTATCCGCCTAGGCGATGTCAGGAACAAGGGGCCTTTCGGCCCCTTTTAATCAGTTTTGTGTTACGACTGCGTTATTGCCGGCGCCGCCTGATTGCATAATCGTGGCGTAATCGTAAGCGCCAGATTGTTGAATCAAGGCGGTGTTGCTTAGGCCCGCTTGCCCTAGACCAGTCTGATCGATGAGTGCCGTGTTACCCATGCCGCCTTGGTTGATCATGGCCTCGTTGTAGTCGCCCGCTTGCACCGCTTGGGCGTAACCGGCTTCGCCATACTGGTCAATTTGCGCAACGTCTGCGATACCATTTTGATCCACGTAAGCGCTGTTGAACTGGCCTTCCTGATTGACGATGGCCAAATGAATGCCGAGCGGACCCTGCATAATGGTGGCGTCGTTAAACTCGCCGGCCTGAGCGGTATAAGCTTCGCTACCGAAAGAGCCTGATTGAGTGGTGCTCGCCGTGTTGCCAGAGCCGGTTTGGCTGATGTCTGCTATGGCGTAATCGGAGATGGCATTCTGATCGATAGTGGCTAGGTGGGTTGAACCTTCTTGGCTAATGCTGGCACTCGCAACCCAGGCATCATCTTGATAAATGGCGGCGGATTGTGCAAAGCCTGTTTGGAAAATATAGGCATCATCTAGCAGCGTATTGGTTTGCTGGATGTAGGCATCTGAACCTTCGGTCTCAACCTGTTCGATCTCGGCATTGTTGACTACAGCATTTTCTTGAACGATGGCGCTGGTTGAGGAAAAAGCGAAGGTTTGGGTAATGCTCGCGGTGTTGCCTGCAGCGTTTATCTGATCTATGTTCGCGCTGCTATCGTCGGAAATGAGTTCTTGCACAATGTCAGCGCCATTGTCTTCACCGGCTTGGGTAATGCTACCGCTGGCAAACCAGCTGTCTTCTTGATAGATAGACGCGCGGTTACCGGAGCCCGTGGTGTCGATGGTTGCCGTCATTGCATTGGCGCTATTGGCCTGCACAATGGATGCGCCATTGCTGTCGCCAGACTGCGACACTGTAGCGGTGGCGTCTTGCACGTTGACTTGGTCAATAGTGACGTCGTTTAAGTCGCCGAATTGAACGCTATCCGCGATATTGTTATCTGCAATGGCCTGTACCGATGCCAGAGAAATAGCGAGTACTAAGGGGGTAAGTAGCTTTTTCATATCATCTTCCTCATTGATGGGGTTACTGCAGTTGTCTGACGCTCACCTGTTGGTGATTGCCATGTTGGGTTATCGTGCTTGTGAGATTGCTGCCTGACTGTTCAACAAGCGCAGCGTTGTAATTGCCGTTCTGAATAACGAGAGCTTGATTTTGATAGCCATGCTGGCTTATGTCGGCGCTATTGCTGTAGCCATTTTGTTGCACCGAGGCTTTATTGAGGGTGCCGTTCTGTAGAATATAAACGATGTTCAGCTCGCCAATTTGCTCGCCCATTATTGTGTTTTGGGTGCCGATTTGTTCGGTACTGAATGCGTTGGCTAGACCGATTTGCTTGATGAGCAATTCGTTTTCGACGCCGGATTGATAGGCATTAACGCTATTGTCGCTACCCGTTTGATGGGCGATTGCAACATTATTGACTGTGTAATTTTCTATATCGAAATGAAAGCTATCAATGTCAATGGGGCTTGCGTCTATATCAGGCGAAGCTTGTACGGCCGTATTATTTAGTGCCGAAAGGCAAAGGAAAAGGAATGCTGAGAGTAGCTTAGGTCCAACTTTTTTTATTTTTTTTTGAACAGTCGCTATTTTCATTCGACAATCCCTGTTAGCAAGCGGACTGTTATTGTGGTGGCTGTGTTGGCGCTTCTCTATAGCGCGCTAGACTGAAAATAACGGTGAATTTATTTATTGTACCCCTAAAATAATGAGTTAAAACGTGGTGTTTTTTGCAACCTTCGTATGAATAGATTTGGACGCTGCACCGAGCTTGAAATTATTCTTAGTTTATCATTGGTTCTTGGGTCATATATTGCTGCAATGTAGGATTATTTACATCATCAATGTTCGCGAGTGACCAAGAGCTACTTTCGATGCCTTGCGCAATTAAATGTATCAACGCAGATTCTATAGCGGACAGTACGCACAGTTGTGCCGGTTCATTGGTTGTTGTACCCGCTTCAATTTCTAGTAAGCGTTTGTACTCAACGAAGCGAAATACACCCGTGGTTATTTCTTGGGAGAGGATCGACTTTGTTGTTAGTACACTGTGCAGTATGCGGCCTGAGCGAATATCGATGGCTCGAATATTGACGGTGACTTGATCTGCTCGATACTGCTCTGAGGCGCCAATACCAAAATATCGCGCACCAGCGCCGCCGGTTTTGATGTTGGACTCGTAGGCCACAATTCCGCCTTCAATTAAAACATTTGCGGCTAATAAAGACGGCAGCTCATCATCATTATTGGTGGGTGTGCCGGGTTTTTTTAGCGCCGCGCGAATTATCTTTCGCTCGGTGAGTAAGTTCTGCAAGCCTTCCCGTTCTAGCGGGATAAACCAACCAGATTCATTCATGGCGTTGATTAACATGGCCGTAGCGCCTTGAGTGACTGCCGTTGAGAATGAGCTTGCAGGAATAGGTTTATATTGACCTGTTTGATCGCGGAAGTTGTATACGGTGGCAACAATTTTACCGCGTGGGCTTGGCAGGCTTTTGAGATCTTGGTAGGTGCTGGCGCGGGGCGTTAGCGTCGCCTCGGTAACACCTGGGCCAAATAAACTGTCATTGGTGTCTTGGGCGATTTGACAGCCAGATAATAAAATCACATTGGCTGCGAAGAAAAACCTAACAATCGGAGTTAACATGCTTCTTCCTGACATTAATTTTGTGGGTTCAATCCTGAAACCACAATCTCGGTGACTTCGTTGGTATGTCTGTCGGTAATGACGACGGTGAGCGTGCCGCCATCGTCGACTAAGTCCACAATGAAATCGTCTGTTTGCAAGCTTCCGCTATTACCTGAGCCTACGTCTGTTAATAACTGATTGAGAAGTCGCGATTGTAATGAGCTGGTAAATCGCTCTAAATCGGTGGGAGCCGAATAGCCATCTTTGCCCAGGTCGGGATTTTTATAGGTGTCTTGTGCTTGGGCATTGCCAAGCAAGAAGTTACCGTTCAAGGCGTTGCCGCCGAAATTCGGATTGACCGGTGTGTAAATAAGTTCAGAGGCTTGGCTGGAGGCTGCCGCTAAGAAAAATGTAATGAATATTATTTTTTTCATGTCGCTCTCTAGTATTCATCCTGATCGAGATCAAAGGTGTCCATGAACATCAATTGCAATTTTCGTTGTTGCGCTGCGGCATGAATTTGTTGTGCTGCAGCATTGGCTTCTTGCTGAATATCAATTCTGCCCGGTGGCAAAAAACGTCGATAAACTTCTTGGTTGTCTGTAGTTACCCAAATGAGACTGCCCCAGCGCGCGGAAGGTCGCTCATATACGACGAGGTTGTAGTCGTTGTCGACAGTGAAATTTGCGTTTCGATAATCACTTAAATAGCGAGCAAACTCATGCCCCGCTCGTGTAATCGTACTGTCTTGGGTGAACCCTGAAATTTCATTTTCGATTTCATCTGGCCAGCATGGCGCCGCAGCAAGGCCAAAAAAAAGTGTAATCCATAGCGAAATATTGATGGTCGACACGGCGTGCTAGCCTAGATGTTATTTCTCGCCCAGTTGCTCGCTTGTAGTCGGTTCTTTACTTCGATCTTTTTGAACACATTGTATAAATGGCTTTTGATTGTGTGCTCGCTGACAAACAAAGACTCGGCAATTTGTAAATTGGTGGCACCGTCTGCCAGCAGCTCCATGATCTGTAACTCTCTACGCGTGAGCAGTTGGCGCGAGCCCGAATCCATCGGCGGACGGCGATTTTGCTCAATGAGTTGGTGTGTGACGCGCCTAGGTAACCATAAGTGGCCGGCAATAAGCGCTTCCAAGCCCTTGATCAGTTGATTGTGATCGGCATTGATATAAAACATACCCTTAACTTGCGGCCATTCGGCAAGGTGTTCTTGTTCTGAGCTTTGGATAACGTTGAACAGGGCTATCACTAAACGGCTGTGCTTACTTTGCAGACCCTGTAAAAGTGCACGTAAGGCGCCTAGATCGGTGTGTTGCGCATCGACAAGCAGGAGATTTTGCTCGGATGCGAGTAGCTGGCTAACCTGATGTGCTTGATCGGTGAGCTTGCAGGTTAACTTAAGCCGCTCGGCCATTAGGTTGGCGAGCATTTTGGACTGCATACTGGATTCACTGAGAAGCACCATGGTTTCTGCAGTGTTTAAAAATTCAGTGCTAGGGGTGCTCATAACTTGGAGTCCATTTTTATTGGTTTACGCGATCCGTGGCGTGCCAGCGTCTAAGAGTAAAGTTTCAAGTTTAGTACTGCAAGGCAGGCGCTATTATGACTGTAAAAATAGCACCTAAGTATGGAGTTGTTAGACGTTTTTGTCGGTTAATTTGAGCTTTTTAGATAAGGTAGTTGTAAATTCTACTGCGAAATAAATTGTGTAAAGGATGAAACTGCTTGGTCGATGGAGTAGGGGGGTGTTATTGGGTGATATTAACCGTAATAGAGCAAAAATGAGGAGAGGGCTTGCTTTTAGGTACTTACGTATCAGTCAGGATGGTGGCGAAAAAAAAGGCCCAATATATGGGCCTTTTGATGGTACAGAAGTGTTATTTGCCCGCAGCGGTCGCCGCCGCCTCACCAAATCCCGCGACAAGGGCGTTGGCGACAAGTTGTTCGTCAATGCCAATGGCCAGCGCTCTGTCCTGAACCGCGGATGCTAGCATTGGACGCTCTGACACGACGGCTAAAATCATATCGCTAGCAACATCGCTATTTGCATTGGCTAATGTAGCCTCAAGTTCATTGAGAAGCTGGTCATCGCCGACAGCGTTAATAGCCACCTGAGCTTCTACGGAGGCAATGGTTAGGTCTGCTTGCGCGACAGAGGCGGCGAGTTGATTAAAGGCCTCTTGAGTGCTGACGTCTCTAATAGCGAAGTTGGCTTCGGCAATGGCAATGGTCAAATCGGCTTCCGCTATCGACGCCGTGAGCATGTTGACAGCCTCTTGCGACTGCACCTCCAATATGGCTTCTTCAGCGAACGAAATGCTGTGGTTGAGCGCAGCAATCGCATTGCGCGCATCTTTATCCGCGGTGTCTGCTTGTGCTACGGCGGCTGTTGCCACGAGGGCAAGGAGGAGGGAGGTGCGCTTGTTCATCGTTACATCCTGATGTTTATTGTGATTTTGCCAATGATTCGAACGCTAAGCTCGACTGGACGATTAAAATATAACCAGATCACTATAGCTTGGCCATCATAGCTAAGCAATTAGCACTAAAGACACCTTAGTTATAGATTTTCTTATAATAAGAAGCAATTGACCTAACCCGGTGAATCCTTAGCTTGACCAGTGCCTCTTGGAGGCCATTTTTGCTACACTGGGCCGCTTAAAATGATAACGCGACACTATTAAGGCCTCGCCCACTGTGACTCCCCCATTTGAACGACGAGCTGTTCTGCCGCTGGCTGGCTTGTACGTGTTTCGTATGCTCGGATTGTTTATGGTTTTGCCAGTACTCAGCTTGTATGGCGATGCCTATAGCGGAGCGAGCGCGGCGCTGTTGGGTATTGCGCTCGGCGCCTACGGCTTTAGCCAGGCGATACTGCAAATCCCCTTTGGCTATCTATCGGATCGTTTTGGCCGTAAGCCTTTGATTACGATAGGGTTACTTTTGTTTGCTGCGGGCAGTGTCGTGGCTGCGGTGGCGGACAGTGTGTACGGCCTAATTGCCGGCCGTTTCCTTCAGGGGTGTGGCGCTATTGCCAGTGTTTTGATGGCCTTCGTCGCAGATTTGACTGCCGAGGAAAATAGAACCAAAGCCATGGCCCTGATCGGAGCCTCGATAGGCGTAGCTTTTTCTCTGGCGTTGATTATCGGGCCCTTGGTGACCGAAAGCTTCGGTCTCGCAGGTGTTTTTTGGCTGACAGCAATATTAGCTATAAGCGGGCTTTGGTTGCTGTGGTATTTAGTACCGGCAGCGCCGGAGCGGGTGATGCCACAGCGGCTCGATTGGGGCTCGGTGTTTCGCGACCTAGAGTTGTGGCGATTAAATATCGGTATCTTTGCCTTGCACTTTGTCTTGATGGCGACCTTCATCGCTATGCCGCGTTATTTGGAGCTATACGGGTTACCGAGAGAGCAGCATTGGCTGCTCTATTTGCCGGTGATGGTGTTGTCATTTTTAGCCATGCTACCGTTTATGATATTGGGTGAAAAGCGTGGCAAGGTTAAACAAAACTTTATTGGCGCCATTGCCCTGCTGGCCATTGTGCAGGTGTTGTTGGGCTGGCTACAGGGCAGCGTCTTACTCGGCATTATGATGTTATTCGGCTTCTTTATGGCGTTTAATTTGCTGGAGGCAACACTGCCTTCCTGGGTGAGTAAGGTCGCCTCGACGGAGGTCAAGGGTACGGCCACTGGCGTCTACTCTTCATGGCAGTTTGCTGGCGCTTTTGCGGGCGGGGCGAGTGGTGGTGTGGTGTTTCAAGCGTTCGGCTTCGGTGCTGTGTTCGCCCTGTGTGCTGTGATGTTATTGGTGTGGTTGTTGGTGGCTCTATTCCAGCAGCCGCCTGCGCCGCCGGTGCGTTTGGCCCTGCAGGTGCCGAATGGTATGGATGCAATTGAAGTAACTCGTTTGTCGGCATTGCCTGGGGTTAAGCAATTGACCTGGGTAGACACCGAGTCCACGGTATTACTGCAGGTTGACGCTCGGCATTTCGACAATAGCGCAATTAGTATGTATCGATGGCGTGAAGCGCAATAGGTATAGTGAGATTTTCTCGACACATAACTGGCCGAATGTTTAGATGGCCCAATTAGATAGATATAGATTAGGAGAGTTGTACTATGGCACGGGGTATTAATAAAGTCATATTGGTGGGTAATATAGGCCAAGACCCAGAAACCAAGTTTATGCCTAGCGGTGGTGCTGTCACCAACGTGAGTGTTGCCACGTCTGAATCTTGGAAAGACAAAAACACCGGCCAGCCACAAGAGCGCACGGAATGGCATAGAGTGGTGTTTTTTAATCGCCTAGCTGAAATTGCGGGTGAGTATTTAAAGAAAGGCAGCAAGGTTTACGTGGAAGGCTCTTTGCGTACTCGTAAGTGGCAAGGGCAAGACGGTCAAGATCGCTACACCACTGAAATTGTGGCCAGTGAAATGCAGATGTTAGATGGCAGAAGTGGCGATTCTAATCAGGGTGGTTATGATCAAGGCGGTTACGATCAATCACAGCCACAACAGCGTCAGGCTGCACCACAGCAGCGTCAAGCGCCGCAGCAAAACCAAGCACCACAGCAAGGTGGTTACCAACAAGCGCCACAACAGCAAGCTCAGCAGCCACAAGCAGGCGGCTTTGATAGCTTTGATGATGACATCCCGTTCTAGAGGTTACCTCGTGTCTGCTTTGTAAAGTATTGCCCTCCAAGCCCCGTTATTACGGGGCTTTTGGTTTTTGACGTAAAAAAGTTTTTGTAACGGGTGAGTTTACAGCGACCGTTCCAAGCTTTGCTTTGATCGAATGCTTTTCAAGTCCTTCGCAAAGGCGAGCAGTTTCCACGGCGAGAGAATAGGGCGAAGCAAGACCGAGCCAGATGGGTTGTTGTACCTTAGTCCTGTCAGTGTCATCCGCCATGGTTTTTTATTGGATTGCCCAGTTTGCTGTATATCTGAAGCGCTCGTTGCTTGCCATGGGAGGTACGACAGCAGGCCGGGGGGCGAGCATATTTCTGTTGGCCAGCGCTCGAGATAGTTTGCAATGGCGCAGAGCTGGGTGCTGGGTGCTGTTTGCCAGTTAACAATGTCCATTAGGTTGGCCAGTGTTATATTTTTTGCGAAGCGAGTAGTTGAGCTTACGGGCTGAGTTTTGGCAGAAAACTCGCCTTGTTCGGCATAATCGGCGAGCACCTCAGTTAAAGCGCGGGCGGCATTTGATCGCGCTAGCTGAATGAGTTTGGTCCTGCTGATGTTGTTTGGTAGCTTTGATTCTACTTGGCCTAAAATGGGGCCCTGATCAATTTTACTGTTCAATAGGTGGACTGTTGCGCCGGTGATTCGTTCTTGTTCTATGACTTGCCAAGGTAGTGGTGAACCGCCCCGATAAGCTGGGAGTAGTGATGGATGTATATTGATGGAGGCAATTTTTGCCGCCGAGATAATGGCATCACCTAATAGCGGAGCGGCATAGGACACCAGCAGGTCGATTTTACGCGCGCTAATCAACTGCGCAATGTCGGACTCTGTGGCTTTGCTGTATTTGACATACTCAATACCTTGCTCTGCGGCCCACGCCTGCACCGAGGTTTCGCGCTTGAGCCGCCTTTTGATACGAGCTTTAAGCCCCGTCGTCGCGAGTGAGCTGTTACCCGTGTCGATGATAAGGCTCAGTGTAGAGCGTTGGGCGAGAGCCTCGGTTACTTGGGTAATGCTCGGTGTAATTAACGCGCTGGATAGGGCGTAGGGAATATCGACGCGGCGCAAGTGATATAAACTTTTGTCGATAAAAATGTCGATTTTTTGTGAGCGATAGGCGATGCCTGCCGACTTATAATTAAGCTTTTGGGCTGATTTTAACGAGGCGAAATTGGTCCAGGTGATGGCCGAAATAATGCCTTTACGGTCGATCGATACGGCAAGTTCTATGGCTTTTGCCACGATAGCGCTGCGTACCTGTTTGCCGCGATAATCTGGATTGATGTAGGCGTTGTGGCCACAAATATAATCTTTATGAAAAAAGGCGTAGTCACTATCGCTGTGCCGGTAGGCTTCTAGTGCGTACCAGCAGTAGCCGCAGAGGGTGTCTTGATCGAAGGCGCCGATACAGATTAATTTTTCACGTTCAATATCAGCAATTGCTTGATCTGAGCAGGCGAGTTTTCCTGCAAGCTTTAATAGTTTCGCCTCTTCCACATTAAGCAGTCTTGCCGGGAAGGGGCAGTTGGTGGATTGTTCAGTGGCGGTAAATACCCGCTCAATTTTTTTTACGCCGAGTCTCGACAGCACCCTATCCGTGAGTAGTGTGAAAACGGCGGAAGTGCCAAAATTTTTGTAGGTTGCCTTGAATTCGCTGATGCCCATGTTTACATCCTTTTTACTGGTGCGGATCAGCGGTTAGATTACCCTGCTAGCTGCCTAAAGCAAAGGTTGTCAGAACATGGGTAGGCTTTTTAGGGGAAGGCGATATCCGCTTCGCAATGGCTTACAGCTTGTAAATCACCACTCGTTTCGCGGCTTTGGTGCAGCTCTAATCTAGCAATATGGTTTAGTCGTAAAACTTTTTCCGCCTGTGCGGTATCGCGGTGTGCCTCCAGTAAATTAGCGTTCAGGTCTTGATGGTGATTCTGCTCAGCAGTGAGCTGGGTGTAATCGGGGAGCTGTTGAAGTTGCTCCGCTAATAATTTTTGTTGCTCTATATTCAGGCTTGCAACGGCTTCTTTGGTTGTTGCTACTTGGTTGCGAAGCTTTTCTTGCAGGGATTTAATAAGATCGGCGTGCTGCTTCAACGTGTGCTCTAGGGCTCGCTCTGTTTGCAGGCGACGGTAAAATTCGCGAGCCAAGGCTTGGCCACTATGGGCAATATTTTCGCGTTTAGCAACGCTCGCCGCAATCGTGCTATAAGTCGAATTGTTTGGTGTGAAGCGACTGTCCCAGCGGGTATACCAAGGTTGCTCCTTCTCTAGAATAAACTCGGAGGTAGACCTGGATAGGTCGCCACTGTCGGCGCTGGCAAGTGCATAAAAGTGTGCTTCGCTTAAGCTAACATCGCCAGACCGGTCTAGATCTATTTGGGCTGCAGGAATTGTTTCGCCCAGTCGGGTTTTGCCCGCCAGTGCAGCGAAGAAATAGGTGGTGTAGTCCCTAAAATCTGCCTCGTTGGTGCCTAAGTCACAGCCTTCGGCTTCCCGCCTATCCGACTCGGCGAGAAAGCCGCAGCGCTGCTGTTCACCCCGCACATCGCTGTAGGGGTTGTCATAGATTAAATTGGCAAACGAACCAGAAAAACATTGAGTGAGAACGAAATTAACCGTTGCTTGCGGATGAATTTTATCGAGTAATTGGTCGAGTTCAGAAACAGTTAGATGTGTGTCGCCCCAGAGTTTTAGAGTGTTTTTGCGGGTGTCTCTCGGTTCTATATCGCCGTGGCCGTTATAAACAATCAGCACTTTATCGTCGGGTTTTACCAGCGCAAACTGTGCTTCAAGGCTTGCAACAAGTGTGGCTTTTTCTGTACTGCCGTCCACCTTGCCGATGCTATTGCGCTTGGTTTTCTTAGCATAATCGAGACCGCTTGCGAAAACGCGTAAAAGAGTTTCGTGAATTGGGTCGCGCTCTTTCGGATTGGCGAAATAGACGACGTCGTCTGCGCTATCATCGCCGTTGGTGTAGTAGGTATAGTTTTCAATGCCTTTCTCATTGAGAATATCTTGTAGCCATTTTA
Source organism: Simiduia litorea (assembly GCF_042853465.1). Lineage (GTDB taxonomy): Bacteria > Pseudomonadota > Gammaproteobacteria > Pseudomonadales > Cellvibrionaceae > Simiduia > Simiduia litorea. Next base: position 589,054 of record NZ_AP031497.1, read on the forward strand.
CGTTTTCTTCTATCTGCCCCTGAGAGTTGGCTAGGGTGTTGCCTCCGCCTATCAGCCACACCTTGGTGTCCGAAAAGGCGAGCGATGCATACATGCAAAAGACTAGGCTAGCGGCTAAGAACAATACATGCTTCATCGAGTTTTCTCCTTTAGCAGGTATTGGCTAATCAGTGCGCAGATGATGGTTGCAAGTGCAATGCAGGCAAAAATGAGTGGTAGGGTGGGCTGTAAGAAAGAGGTACCGAGCACCCCAAGTGCGATGACAATGCCAGTACTGTTTGCCCATGTGCGGTTGGCAATTTTTTCGAGCCCGGCCATTAACACCCAAAGAGGCAGGCAATAGGGCAAGGCTGAGCCCCAATCTTGCAAGATGATGTGCAGCGTTTCTCGTTTGGACTCTAGAAAAAAATGCCGCAGGAACTCGCTCTCGCCCAGCACTGTGTCGGAGAGTATAACCATGCCGAGTGCCATGGGGTAAATGATAAAAGGCACGGCGATGAAGGCAATCCAGCGTTTCATGTGGGTGTCTCAGAGTAGGTTAGGTGTGTTTTCGCGCTTTCGATTTATAAAGTTTCAGTAGCTTTCGCGACATAGAAAGTATCCTACCCAACAAAGTGTCATTAAAAAACACGACGCGATGTTTCGGATCTATTTCGCAGTGCCAACGAAAGGACCACGCTGGGTGGGTCACCAAATTGACTTCCCGCGTTTGGTTTTGATCTTCCTGTTCTAAGCACTGGGTTAAGAGTATGCCACCAGGGCCTACGTCAGAGAAGCGTTCATCAAAGCCAATCTTGAGCAAGTGTAATCGATCGGCAACTCGAATACCCATTTGCGCTGCGGCGGCTTGTCCATCGATGGTTAGAAGCTTCACAGCGGCTTGCGCCGTCTCGCCAAAACCTTGCAGCACTTGCCGGTAGAAAGCCATAGCGTCAGGGCGCAAATTGATGGCGCTTTTGGTGCCGGAATCGCCTTTCCAGCTGGCGCTCTCAACATCTAAAAAAGCGTCATAGGCCGCGAGTAATTCGGGCCCGCTACAGTATTCGGTGCTTGCGAGTGCGCCCATAGATGACGCCGCCTTACGCGCTAAACGCTGGGCGTTTTTGACCTGTTTACTCGAAACACTCGCTAATAAGTTTTTATCGGCGCTGGCGCGGATAAAAGCGCTCTCGCCATCGCTCTCCAAGTGCTGGGAATAGGGCCTCATCGTGCTGTACAGCGTTGAGCTCTCGGCAAAATTGCGCAGTTCCAATAGCTCCCAACTAAGTGGGAAGCCCGACTTAAGGTAGCTAAGCAGTTGCTGAAAAAAAGCATCGGCCGGTAAGTCTTTGCTTGCAACTATGTCGCTCAAGTCTATGGCGACATGGAAGGGTAAGCTGAGGTAGGAGGCAGTAATTGGCCCGTGTTTTCGGGCTGACCTTTGTAACGGCACAATAGCAACCGGAATATCAGCACAGGAGGCGACGACATAAGCAATGTCGGCTTCCACTAAGTGCTCTTGGATACCTGCGTGCCAGCGCCAGTCGTTGTAGAAAGCGGGATTGTGGCAATGGCTGAATAGATCATCCCAAAGCGGCTTGATAGACGCTAGGCTTGCGGTGCCCTCATAGCAGGCGAATGTCAGCTTAGTTGAATTCATCCTTGTGATCGTCCATGTTGGCCTGTGGGCCTATCCTATTGAAATACCGGCGAACTTAGTTAGCTGCGAGTCGCCGCTAGCGGCCTTCTCAATAACCTATGCAGGTAGAAGCTTACACTGATACGGGCGCACCATCTAGGCTTCTGTCACCGGCCGCACGGCTAAAGGCCAATGGTTGCGTAAACTGTATTATAATCGCCATTTTATGCGAATGGCTTGGCTGCTCAGTGTAGGTTATTTCGCGGATATTATTGGCGGCACTCGTAGGCTAGCTACATTCAGGAAGAAATATGACAAGTATAGTCCCCGTTGTTTTAGCAGGTGGTGTTGGCAGCCGTTTATGGCCGTTGTCCCGTTCACAATATCCAAAGCAGTGTATTGACCTACAGGGCTCGGGCGCTAGCCTGCTGCAAAACACCCTATCGCGTACACGGTTAACGGCTGGGCAACCTATCATTCTGTGTAATGAAGATCATCGTTTTCTTATTGCCGAGCAAGCGCGAGCCATAGGGGTTCAGCCCATGAGTATCATGCTCGAGCCCGAGGGTAAAAACACCGCGCCCGCCATCGCTGCTGCTGCTTGGTTGCTGGCGACTAAAACGCCCGATGCCATCATGTTGGTATTGCCCTCTGATCACGCCATTTCCGATCAACAGCTATTTGACCAAAAGGTTGCATTGGGGGCTGAGTTGGCGGCCGAAGGAGCACTGGTAACTTTTGGTGTCGAGCCGAGTTACCCTGAAACCGGTTATGGCTACATAAAAGCGAATGGCGCCAGTGAGGTTGAATCGGTGGCCGAGTTTGTCGAAAAACCTAGCCTAGATGTTGCTCAAGCTTATGTGGATGATGGCCACTATTTGTGGAATAGCGGCATGTTTATGTTTCGTGCCGACACCTATTTAGCCGAATTGGAAAAGTACGAGCCCGAGGTTTATCAGCTCAGCCAAGCGGCCGTTAAAGACGCTGAAGCCGACCTGAATTTTATGCGCCTCGCGGCTAAACCTTTTGCTGCGCTCAAATCTATCTCGATAGATTATGCGGTAATGGAGCGCACCGATGCCGCCAAGGTCATTCGCTTCCCCGCCATATGGAACGATGTGGGTAGCTGGTCTGCACTCTGGGCGATTGGTGAGCCGGATGCGAATAATAATTTGCTGCGTGGCGATGCCGTGGTGATCGACTGTAAAAACACCCTAGTGAATGCGCAGTCTCGGTTGGTGACAGCGGTGGGTTTGTCGGACCTTATTATTGTTGAAACCGATGACGCGGTCATGGTCGCGCCGGTGGATAAAGCGCAGGATGTTAAAAAGATTGTCGAGCAGTTGTCGAAATCTGGTCGCCCAGAGGTCGACTTGCATCGCGAAGTGCATAGGCCTTGGGGTAAGTACCACGGCTTAACAACCAGCGATCGCTACCAAGTTAAGCGCATTACTGTGAAGCCTGGCCAGAAGCTATCGACCCAAATGCACCACCATCGCGCCGAGCACTGGGTTGTGGTCAGTGGCACCGCCAAGGTGCGCAATGGCGATAAAGAAATTCTGCTCACAGAAAATGAATCGACCTATATTCCCATAGGTGAAGTTCACTCGCTGGAAAACCCAGGAAAAATTCCGCTCGAACTCATTGAAATTCAAACCGGCGGTTATTTGGGTGAAGACGATATTGTGCGCTTCGATGACCGGTATGGTAGAAGTTAATCCCTAGCTTTTTCCTCCGAGTAGTATTGATTCAAGCCCTTTTTTTAGGGGCTTGGCTGTGTTTTGTTCTACAAACATAAATACTATGTAGGCAATGATCAGCACCGCGAAACAGGTCAGCGTTATAGATAAGGTTGTTCCAAGGAGGGGACTAAGACCGATAATAAGTTGCTTTCCTGCAACATTGTGAACTAAGTAAAGAGGGTAAGAGATGCCGCCTAAAATATAATATATTTTACGCGGTTTTACGATTATTTTGTCGAGGCTAATAGCCAATAGCAGCGCGAAAAATAGAGCAATTGTTAATAGAGAGAAAAATGTTTCTGCTGAGTTTGCCTCAGATATGAATTGATCTACCTTAGAGGAGCTTGTGAAAAGTATAAGAATAAAGCTTAATCCTAACGTGCCTACGTTAAAGATGTTAGCTCCTTCCTTTCGTAATAAATACATAGCAACCCCTGCGATAAAGCACGGCGAATACGTTGGATGAATAAACCAGCCTAGTATGCGAGGCTGATCAAAAAAGATATAACTAGCGCAAAGTAGCATCCAGACGGTTAGCCAGGCCCGCTTAAATTGAAAGGTATTCGTTGCCAATAAAAAAAATACACATGCATAAAACTTTAGCTCAACCTGCAGTGTCCAATAAACACCGTCGATATTCCTAATTTCAACGTAGTCATTTAGCATCGTTGTATTGGCTGCAATTTCAAGTGGCGTGAAATCCAGTTTGTTCGTTAAGAAAAGTGCTATTAAAGTGATGATCATACATGCCCAATAGCATGGAAATAGTCTGACAAAACGCGCAATTGCAAATGGTACTGCAAGACGATTTTCTGCGGTAATAGATATTACTAGCCCGCTGATCATAAAGAAGAGCGGTACGCCTAAATATCCATACTTCGTAACATGGCCGAGTGCATTAAAAAAAACGCCAGTCGTTCCTGTGTAGTGGTACAGCATTACTGCAAAGGCAGCAAAGAACCTTATGATGTCTAGGGAGGCAAGGCGCATATTATGTGTCCGAAATTTCTTTTTTTTGAGTTCTGATATCTAGCTCGCGAGTTATTTCGTAGTGCTCCATACTTTGGCTAATGGTGCCAAATTCAAAATCCTGCAGTAGTCGCTCCAACCTTGGTAAGCAGCGCTTGAGGTTGGTGTAGTGGCGAAAGCGGGAAAAGGCGCTGGCGTTAGGCACGCGCGGTTGTTCTGGGTCTATCTCCCAGGGGTGTAAATAAAAAATTTGTGGCTTTGTTTGGTTATGACTTGCCCGCTCAAATAGCCAGCGCGAGAGTGCGTAGGGGTATTGGCGGAAGTAGCCGCCACCGGCAGCGGGTATGGATTGACCAAGTACTTTGGCCGTTGTTAACGGAAATTCTGTGAGTGATGCGCCATTACTCGTGATGATTTTATAGGGCTCTTCAGGGCTACCTGGTATACCGTAGTTATCGTGTCGGGTTGGGAAAATGCTGGAGTCCCACTCAAAACCTAAATCCGCCAAAATATCTAAGGCCCAAAGTGACTGTCGCGTGATGGAGTAGCTCGCCGCGCGGTAGCCGAAAATCTTTTCGCCGGTAATATCCTCAAGAATTTGCTTGGATTTGAGGGTTTCTTGTCTAAAAATGTCGGGCGATTGGTTGTAGATCAGCTGGTGGCTGTAACCGTGCGACGCAATTTCGTGGCCGCCGGCTTGAATGGCTTTTACTAAGTTGGGGTAGCGTTCTGCCACCCAGCCCAAAATAAAAAATGTGATTTTGATGTCGGCTTGCTCAAACAGTGCGAGCAGCTTTTCGGTGTTTTGCTCGACCCGGCAAGGCCATTCGTCCCACGTGTTTACATCGATAACATCCTTGAAGGCTGCAACGTGAAAGTAGTCTTCCACGTCGACCGTCATGGCATGTTTAATGGCTGAACTGTGCGCGTTGCGTCCCTGCGTCATGACTAAACCTTGTAGAAGTCGCGATACCATGTAACAAATTTTTCGATGCCGGTTTCGATGGGGGTGCTGGGCTTATAATCAACATCTTTGATGAGTGCGTCGACATCGGCATAGGTATCTGGCACGTCGCCCGGCTGCAGGGGTAGCAAATTTTTAGTGGCCTTTTTACCGAGGCAGTCTTCAAGAATTTCAATATAGCGCAGCAGCTCTACCGGGTTGTTGCTGCCGATATTATATAGGCGGTAAGGCGCTTTCGACGTGGCCGGGTCGGGTTTGTCGCCGGTCCAAATCTCATTGCTAGGCGCGACGTGGTCGAGCGTGCGCACCACACCTTCGACAATATCGTCGATATAGGTGAAATCTCGGCGGTGGTTGCCGTAGTTGAAAACATCGATTGGCTCACCGGCCAATATTTTGCGGGTAAAAATAAACAACGCCATATCTGGCCGACCCCAGGGGCCGTAAACGGTAAAAAAGCGCAAACCCGTGGTGGGGATGTTAAACAGGTGGCTGTAGGTGTGTGCCATCAACTCATTGGCTTTTTTGCTCGCGGCATAAAGGCTAACGGGGTGGTCTACATTGTTGTGTACTGAAAAGGGCATGGCGGTGTTGGCGCCGTATACCGAGCTGCTAGAGGCGTAGACTAAATGGTCTGTGCCGATGTGCCGGCAGGCCTCCAGAATATTTAAAAAGCCGGTGATATTGGCATCCAAATAGGCCTGAGGATTTTCCAGTGAGTATCTAACCCCAGCCTGTGCCGCTAGGTTAACCACTCTATCGGGCTTGTGCGTTTTAAAGGCGGCATCTAGGCTGGCCTTGTCTTCAATGCTTAGGCGAACGTCGGTAAAGCCTTCGCGGCACGTCAGTCGGGCTAAGCGCGCCTTCTTCAAGTTGACGTCGTAATAGTCGTTCAGGTTGTCGATACCAACAACAGTGTCGCCTCTGTCGAGCAACCGATGTGCGAGCGTTGATCCAATAAAACCTGCGGCGCCGGTAATTAATACTTTCATAGCTGTGTTCCGTCTTAGAGGCGTGCGTCGACATCTGCTTTGGGCAGAATGTGTTTCACATCAAATAGTACTGAATTAGGTTTGCACAGGGCTCTGATTGCGCTGGCGCCCATGACTCGAAATTGTTCGTGACCCACACAAATAATAACCGCGTCATAGTGACCAGCTTGAGGTGTTTTAATCGTGTTAAGGCCGTACTCATGCTCTGCCTCGGCTGTGTCTACCCAGGGGTCGTAAATATCGATTTCTGCATGATAGGTGGCAAGTTCCGCCACAATGTCTACAACGCGGGTATTGCGTAGGTCTGGGCAGTTTTCCTTAAACGCTAAGCCCATGATGAGTATCTTTGCATCGACCACATGAATGCGCTTTTGTGTCATCAGTTTGATGACTGACTCGGCGACAAAGGCGCCCATGCCGTCGTTAATGCGCCGTCCGGCTAGAATCACTTCGGGGTTGTAGCCCACCTGCTGTGCTTTATGGGTTAAGTAATAGGGGTCGACGCTGATACAGTGTCCGCCCACAAGGCCGGGCCGGAAAGGTAGGAAATTCCACTTTGTCCCAGCGGCCTCTAGTACTTCGAGGGTGTCGATATTTAACCGCTTAAAAATCAATGCCAATTCGTTGATCAGGGCGATATTGATATCGCGCTGTGTGTTTTCGATCACTTTGGCGGCTTCCGCGACCTTGATAGAGCTGGCCTTGTGCGTACCCACGGTGACAATTTTGCGGTACAGCGCATCCACATAGTCGGCCACGTCAGGTGTAGAGCCTGATGTCACTTTGACAATGTTGTGGACGCGGTGCGCTTTGTCGCCAGGGTTTATTCGCTCTGGGCTGTAGCCTGCGTAGAAATCGATGTTGAAGCTTAAGCCTGAAACGCGCTCGATAATTGGAATGCAGTATTCTTCGGTGCAGCCCGGGTAAACCGTTGACTCGAAAATTACGATGCTGTTTTTGCTGATGACGCGGCCTAGTAGCTCGGACGCTTTTTGCAAGGGCGTTAAGTCTGGCTGCTTAGATTCGGTAATGGGGGTGGGTACGGTGACGATATAAACGTCACAGCTTTTGATCTCGTTCTCGTTGCTGCTAAAAGACAACATTGTCGCAGCTTTTAATTCTTCGCTATCTAGCTCGAGTGTTTGATCGACGCCACGGTTTAAATCGGCAATGCGTTTAGCGTTGATATCGAACCCTAAGGTGTTGATTTTTTTACCAAATTCAGCGGCAAGAGGGAGGCCAACGTAACCGAGTCCGATGATACAAAGCGTAGGGGAGTCCTTGAGCATGAGCCGCTGTCCTTGTGATGGCGTCATTTTGAGGTCGCATAATCTACCATAAAAGGCCCTAGGGTGTGTATGGTTCAAAATGTGGAGTGGTTAAATAATATTCATACTTAGGAGTCGGGTAATTGTCACAAAAAAGGATATAATGCCCGATTGGTAGGGTTCAGGCATTTTCTGCGTAGGGCTGGGTCACCGAGAGCTCGTTGATTGACACATTGTGAATCTCAGCCACTTGGTTGTTCAGTTACGCGGGGCACGTCATAGGTGCCATACAGGACGTGTAGATTACAAAAAGGATTTAACGTGGCATATTTACGCCTCAATAAGCATTACATACATCAGCACTTTATTGCCCTCGGCGGTATTGAAGTGCTTCTACTTATGCTGGTTGCGTTAGTTATTCAGCATTTGCAGTTTCTTATGCTAGGCACAAATCCAATTAGCTTGGATAACCCTCAGGGTTGGCTGCCATCGTTAGTTTTCGCGCTTGTATTGAGCTGTTGCACACTGTCTATGGGGGTTTACCTGTCGTTAGTGCGCGAAGGCTTCTTCAATATGGCGCTGCGCACAATCGTCAGCTTTTTTCTTCTGGGTAGCGTCGCACTCTATGTGGTTGATTTTTTTGCTGGTGGCGAGTTCTTCGGTAGCCATTTGGTCTTTTGGGGTGTGTTGTTTTCTACGGTTTTGGTATTTGTTGTTCGGCTGATTTTTATTGGTTTAGTGGATATTGCCAATATTCGTCGCCGCGTCGTGATATTTGGCGCGGGTACACGGGCGCTAGAGTTGGTCAACGCTCTCGATGGCCACACCAGTAAGTTAGCGGTGCAAGTGGTTGGCTGCATTGCCGATGGCGATGGCCCGGTTGCGGTAGGCGAGTCGAGGCTGCTTGCAGCGCCCAGCAACTGGTTAGACTTCGTCAAGCGGGAAGAAATTTCGGAGATTGTGATTGCACCCGACGAGCGTCGCTCGGCCCAGGGCGCCAGCATTCCGCTTAACGCGTTATTGGATTGTAAGGTGGCAGGGGTGCCTTCGACAGACGTGCTCAGTTTTTTCGAGCGCGAATTAAACTACATCGATATCGATACCTTAAAACCTTCGTGGCTGCTGTTTTCTGACGGGTTTAAAAACAATCGGCGCCATCTCTTAATTAAACGCCTGTTTGATTTGTCATTGTCACTGCTGTTTTTGTTTTTTATGTGGCCGTTCATGTTGCTCACGGCCATAGCCGTAAAATTAGAGAGCCCTGGCGACGCACTTTATTTTCAAGAGCGCGTAGGGTTGAATGGTAAAAGCTTCAAAATATATAAATTTCGCAGCATGCGGCAAGATGCTGAAAAAGGCGGCAAAGCGGTATGGGCCAAAAAGAACGATTCTAGGGTCACCAAGGTGGGTGCCTTTATTCGCAATACCCGACTTGACGAATTACCTCAGCTTTATAATGTTATTGTGGGCGAGATGAGCTTTGTCGGGCCGCGTCCAGAGCGGCCACAGTTCGTCGCTGAGCTTGAAAAAGCTATTCCATTTTACAGCGCTCGCCACAAGGTTAAGCCGGGGTTAATGGGCTGGGCGCAGCTGAAATACCCTTATGGTGCCTCGGTGGAAGATGCAAAAAACAAACTTAAATACGACCTCTACTACGCAAAAAATAAAAGCTTTCTAATGGATATGCTGATTCTGGTGCAGACCGTTGAGATTATTTTGCTAGGTAAAGGCGTGCATTAAATCGCTAATAAGAGCAGGGAGATGTTCGTGAAAATTATACTTAGGGCGTTATTGATAGGTGTTGCTGCGGTATTGGTTGCGGCCTGTTCGGGCAATAAAAATGTAGAGCTGCCGCCCATTTCCGACCAAGGGGTAACACAGGTTTATAAAATTGGGGTGGGCGACGCCTTACAGATTAATGTTTGGCGTAACCAAGAGCTGTCGCTAGCGGTACCGGTTCGGCCGGATGGAAAAATCTCTATGCCGTTGGTGGGTGACATTGTGGCTGCAGGTCTCACGCCACTGGAATTATCAGACAACATTGTGGTGGGTTTGGGCGCCTACGTCCGTAGCCCGCAAGTGACAGTTATTGTTACCAACCCAAGCAGTTCAGATTTTCAGCGCCGCGTGCGCATCACCGGTGCAGTGCAAGCGCCTCAATCCATTGCGTTTCGCGAGGGAATGACGGTGTTAGATCTTGTGTTGCTGGCTGGCGGCACCAATGATTTTGCGTCCTCGAATAATGCCAAGTTGTACCGAAAAATCGAAGGACAAATGAAAATATACCCCATTTACTTGGATGATTTAATCAATAAAGGCGATGTCAGAACTAACTATCCTTTGCAGCCCTCAGACATAGTGACAGTGCCTGAGCGCTCTTTCTAGATTGGGATAATACACGCTAGTCATTTATATTTAAGAGTAGGTTGATGGACAAGGTTTATATTGCGGAATTAATTGCAGCATTAAAGGCGGAGCTTATTCGATTTCGCTTGGCTGCTGTTATTGTCTTTCTTTCGGTGAGTTTTACCATGCTCGCTATTGGGTACTTCTGGCCGCAGAGTTATACCACAAACGTAGTGCTCTACTCGGATGTTACCAATATCATCGAGCCGCTTCTGAAAGGGCGGGCGTCTGTGACGGAGATTGATCGCTCTCAGCAGGCGCGCGACATCATCTATGGCCGCACCATTATGGAAGCGGCGGCTACAGAAGTGGGTTTGATTGATAACACTATGACCCCGGACCAAAAAGATCGCATCGTAAAACGAATCCGCAGCGGTCTAAAAGTAAAAACCGACAAGAATAACTATTTCACCGTTAGTTACAGTGCCGACAACCCGGATAGTTCGTTCGAAATTTTATACGCTATTATTTCGGTATTTATCGCCGATACTGAACGAAAGAAAAAGAATGAAAGTCAGGGCGCGTTCAATTTCATTGATGCGCAAGTGCAATCTTACAAACGTCAGTTGGAGCTTGCAGAAGGCAGGCTGAAAGACTTCAAATCGAAAAACTTAGATGGCAGCGAAGCTTCTGTTGCCGCCCGTATGGGGCAGTTGCGTATTGATATCGAAACACTGGCTATTGGTATTGAAGAAACGCAATCGCGTATTAATACAACCAAGGGTCAGCTTTCCGATGAAGGGCAGTATCTAAAAACCAAAGGTCAGGTAGACGAGCTCAAGCAGCGGCGACAGGCCATGGTGTCACGGCTTGAACAACTATTATTGAGTTACCAAGAAGGTTATCCCGATATTGTCTCTCTGCGCGCGCAAATTGCTGAAATTGATGCGTCTATTGATGCAACTAAGCAATCTGGCGAAGTATATGGTGGTACGGATAGCGTTGAAAATCCTCTGTACGAAGAGTTAAGAAAGCAGCTGTCACTCGCGGAGGTGGAATTGCGTGCGCAGACTCGCCGTATGCAATCGTTGAAAAATTTATTGAATCAAGAAAAAGAGCGGGCGCAGCGCGTCGCCTCTAATCAAGCGGAGTTGTCCGAGCTAACCCGCGATTACAATGTTACTCGCGATGTTTATGAAGAAATGCTGCAGCGCAAAGAGTCTGCGCGGCTGTCGATGACATTAGATCAAGAGGGTCAAGGTGTTTCCTATCGCATTCAAGATCCGGCAACTTTCCCTCTGGCGCCATCCGGTATCACCTTTAAACATTTCGCCGTGGCTGGGCCAGTGCTGGGCTTGCTCGCGCCTATTGGTTTGTTGTTCCTATTTATATTGGCTGACCCGCATATTCGATCGGCCAGAATAATGCAGCAACAGTTGCCGCCGGAATTAACCTTGATCGGGGTTATTCCCCATTACGACTCTCCAATGACATCAAGGTTGTTGCGAAAAGATATTATTTTATTGGCTGTATTTGCGCTGTTAGCCATGGGTGCCTATGTATCCTTTGCCATTTATTGGCAATCGGTGGCTGGCTAGATGATGAGGCGTAAATGTGTTGAGTGATAAACCTAAGTTTCCAAGTTTAACGGCAGTAGGATCTAGCGGCTCTGACGATGGTGGCCCAAACGATCCTGTAGAGCGCCGTTTTAAAGCCGCTGATCGCGCATTGCATCAAGGCAATAGCGATTTAGCTAAGGCCTTGCTCGACCGATTATTGCAGGAGCACCCCACACATTTCCGCTCTTTGATGCTACAAAGTGCGATAGCCATGGCAAAGACGCAGTTTTCGAAATCGGAAATGTATGCCCGAGCGGCGATAAAAACATTGCCTCCTGCCAGCGTGATTAGTTTGGATAGAGCGGTAGCGCTTAGCCAGCTAATTGATGCATTGAACCGGCAGGGTAAGGGCGAAGAGGCGCGAGTGTTTGAGCGCATGTTGGGTGAGTCTAAAACGTTCGCCGAAAGCCAGACGGAGCCTCGCCCGAGCATGACAACGCAAGTGGCGTCCTGGGCAAAGAAAAATATTCTCGGTAAAGGCATGTCAGAATCTAACAAGCAACAAAAAGAGGCCGGCAATATGTCAAAAGATTTAGCGGTTAGCGCTGTTGACGGTGATAACAAGGTGACAAAATTGAATGCAGCGCAGATAAAAAATATGGCGCCGTCGCCCTTGTGGAGCCACGAAGAAATGCAAGAGCGCAAGGTGGTGTATGTTGGTATGCGCCAGCGCGATGTGCTGAATGCATTCCGCGAGGTGCGCATTAGGTTAATGCAAAAAAACAAAACCGATAATATGGTGGTGCTCGTTTCCTCCCTAAAGGGGCAGGGTGGCGGTAGTTTCTTTGCTTTTAACTTGGCGGCGACTTTTGCTCTAGATCCGCAAAAAACGGCTTTGTATGTTGACTGTAATCCGTATGAATCTTCTGCCGATCGCTATGTTAATGGGGTCGTTAATTTTGGTTTGTCGCAGTATTTAACTGACGAGGAAATCGACCTGGAGCAAATTATTTACCCCTCAGGTATCGAGCGCATGCGAGTGATTCCTGCAGCGGGTTCAAATGAGTCTGCTGCGGAACTATTTAACTCTGAGCGCATGCAAAAGTTTATCGCTGAAATAAAAGAGCGCTATCCGGATCGATTTATTGTGCTCGATGCGCCTTCTATCGAATCGACGACAGAGGCGCGAATATTAACCCAGTACTGCGACCAAGCCCTGCTCGTGGTGCCATCCGGCAAAGTAACTCAGGATGAAGTGCTATCCGGGGTTGAGGCTTTAGGTAAACAGCATTTCGCGGGCTTGGTTTTTAATCACTAACACCGGTTTGTTTATTAACCACTAGTAAATTAACAATAATGGGTGGCGTGGCATGAGAATAAAATTAAAACTACTGACTGCTGCCGTGGTAGGCGTGTCCGCGGCACTACCAAGCTTGGCGCAAGAGAGTTTAGAGGTCGTGCCCGAGAACGGCTATGGCGCTCATTTGAAAGCGACCATCACCCAAACTGATAACGCCAGAAAGCTTGAGGAGACGCTTATTGAGGAGCGTCAAGATGAACTTGAGGGCGGGTTTTTTGCCAACTACGAAAACAGTTTAATTCGATTTGATGCGGAATATGACTCGCGCGGCACTAATTATAATGAAGATTCGCAAGAAAATCGTAATATTCTGCAGGGCCATACGGACTTAAGAATAGGCAAGGATTCCGACTTTGCCGATTTGCTTTTGTCTCAAAGTCAGCGCGCACAATATGTTTCGCCCGACGATGCGGCGCTTGATGAAAATTTGGATGATCGAACGATATGGAGTGCGACACCTACCCTACGGGCGCATCTAGGTAAAGTTGATTCCCTAGCACTTCAAGGAACTTATTCAATGGTTGAGTATCGTACCAGTGAGTTGCGCAACAGTGATCGCGTGGGCGGCTCCGTATATTGGCATAGACGAATATCAAAAAGAAGTTCTTTTAGAGTAGCTGCCGGCGCAGACAGCGTCGAGTATCCAAACGGTCAACTGGATGACTACGATAAGCATTACGCAACCTTTAGTTATACGGCGGAGGCGCGAAATTTACGTTACACATTATTGGCGGGTATGAATCAGGCGACCTTTGAAGATGGCGGTGACGATTATGAGGCTCCAGTGCTTCAAATTAATGTTGTTTATGATAACGGACCTCAAAAGCTTACTTTTCATGCGTCACAAGATGTTACCGATAGCTCCTTGGGCAATGGCAATGAAGATGATGTCAATCCAATTCCCGGTAATGACGGTGTGGGTATCGACCAGATGGAGCGTCAGCAGGTGGGGCTTACTTGGGATACGCAATCACTCTGCGTGCGCTGCAATCTCAGTGCCTTCGTGCAGTTTAGGGATGATAAATACCGGCGCGATAAGGAAGGCGATAACCGTGAAACATCTGCAGGCCTAACATTGGGCTACAACTTCACGGCACAAACAAGTACCGAGGTGCGCTATTTGTTTCAGGATCAAATCTACGCCGACGATAATAGGCCCGGGTTTACACGCGATCAATTGAACCTTAGCTTTCAATATGAGTTTTCAAAGGCAATTTCTGGAAGTTTGTTTTATCGTTTTGAGCGCGCCCAAGGCGATGTTGGTAGCAGCGAATACGAACAGAATAATGTCGGTGTTTCGGTTTCATACACAATTTAGTTAATGGATTAATTTGGCAAGGTGCTCTACATGTTACATACAGCTAAGTGGTTCGTATTTACTTCCCTTCTAACGCTCATCGCCTGCTCGGGCGGAGAGAAAAAAACGGCTGAAGATGCAGAGCGACATTTTAAATCTGCCGTTGTTTATCAAAAACAAGGGCAGTTGCGTGCGGCTATGTTGGAGGCTCGCAACGTTATCCAGTTGACCCCAGAGTCACCTAGAGGCTATGGGGTGTTGGCCGATATTTATAATCAAATCGGCGCATTTGGTCTGACTATAAAGTTACTTGAGGGCAAATCGTTAACCTCACCAGCGTTGGATACCTATTTAGCTCAGGCCTACCTTGCTAGCAAAAAATATCGCTCGGCCTTGTCGCTGTTAGAGTCGCCTGCGAATACGACCTTTCCCACAGATTTAGCATTGGAACGTAAGCAGCTGCTGGGTGAGACCTACCTCTATCTCAAAGAAAAAGAAAAGTTTGATGCACTACTCAATGGTCTAGCGGCTGATGATGCGGGGCGTAACGTCTATTTGTATCTCTTGTCTGCGGCGGATTTGTCTGCGGAAAAGGTCGATAAGGCGCAGGCGCAATTGAATGAGCTGGTTGGGCGTGATCCCCAAGCCTTTGATGCGCTCACATTGCTGGGTGATATCGCCATCTATAAAAACGATTTGGATGCATCCGAGGCTTTTTACACCAAGGCTTTGGGCACCTTAACCAATACCGATGTGTTTCTGGCAGATAGAACCTTTGTTCTACGACGGTTAATTGAAGTGCTATCCCGTCAAGGGCGTTCAGCTGAAGCTTTTGCCTACCAAAAACTATTGTCAGATGCCAACCCTGGTAGTTATGCGGCGCAACAGAAATTTAGCGACGCCATGGAGCTTTATATTGATGGTGATCTGGACGCTGCATCGCGCTTGTTAAAAGAACTGAGAGAGCAGTATCCGCAAGATAAAAACTCGGCAACCCTGCTCGGCGTGGTGTCGCAAAAACAGGGCGACAATGAATTAGCGGCGGAGCTTTTTGACGAATATTTAGATGCGGAGACGGTAACGCCGTCTGTGATTCAAGCCGCCGCAATCGCAAAACTCAATACCCAGAAAGCCGACGAAGCCGTTCAAATGCTCGAGGCGGCGGTTGAGTCGCAACCAGATAATGCCGGTATTCTAGCGACCTACGGTTTGGCTCTGGTGGAGTTGAATAGAGATTCTAATGAGGCATCCATGATGTTGGAGCGGAGCTTAGCGATAGACTCCAGTCAGCACAGGTTGAGGCTGGCGCTGGCTCGCAGCTATATGGAGCGGGGGAAGCAGGAGCAAGCGCTCGCGCAATTGAAAAAAGCTTACACAGATCAGCCGCAAGATTTTCTCGTGCAGCAAAGCTATTTTAGAACATTGGCCGCCTTGGGGCAGAAGGATGTATTAAAGCAAGAGATAGATGGCTTCAATAAACAAAATGCCGATTCACCCAAAGGCATATTTTTTGCGGGGTGGCACGACCTATCAGAAAAAAAATATGCAGAGTCTATTAAAGCCTTCGAGCGGGTGATTACCTCACAAAACCCTGAGGTGAGCGGCTTGGCTTATGCTGGCCTAGCTCAGGCCTACGAGGCAAGTGGTAACTTGGTAAAGGCCACTCAGGCTTGGGCTGACGTTATCAAGCATAACCCAGCATCTTTACGAGCCTATGGCCAATGGCTAACGAGTTTAAAAAAGCGTGGTCAAGTTGATAGAGCCATAGAGCAGTTAGCTGCCATGGCGTTGCCCGAAGGCCATTGGCAGCCTGATTATGTGAAAGCGCGTATAACCTTGGATCAGGGCGACTTGCCGCAAGCGTTGTTGCTTGCCCAAGGCGCTTTAACTAAGCAGCCAGAGCAGCCGATAATTCAAGCCTTTACCGCTGAGTTGTATCAACAGCAGGCTTTTGACTTTTATAAAAATGCAGATCAGGCTAATGCGAAGCGCGCGCTAATGAAGGCGCTGGAATTACAACCGGAAAATGTTACTTATGTTGCTAACCTCATTAAGATAGAAATGGACGGCGGTAATAATGAGGAGGCGCAGAAAATTCTAGACTCCTTTGGTTCAGCCAAATCTGATCTCAATAGCCGGCACTACTTGCAAGGCAAAATATACGAACGCAGTGGCGACTTGGTAGCCGCCCTCGTGTCTTATCGCGCGAGTTGGGAGCAGGCCCCGTCGGATTTAACCGGCGATGCTATTTTCAACGCCCTGCGAAACGATAAAGCCAGACCCACCGCCAGTATTGATTTTTTGGAGGATTGGGTGAGAGCAATGCCTAGGTCTACAAAACCTCTGTTGTACAAGGCGATGGCTGCTCAAGCCAGTGGCGATAAAGCAAACGCGGAGAAACTCTACTCAAGCGCGTTGGATCTAGCGCCGGATATTCCTGCTGCGTTGAATAATCTTGCCTGGCTATATTTTGAAAATGGCGATCAGCGCGCGTTGCCTACGGCAAAGCGAGCTTATGATCTTGCGCCTACCAGTGCGCCCATCATGGATACCTACGGCTGGTTATTGGTGCAATCTGGCGACGTAAAAACGGGCCATGCAATTTTAGTTCGAGCTAGCGCTCAGGCGCCGAGCAACACAGAAATATCCGAGCACCTAGCTGCGGCGAAAGCCTTACTTTAACTTTGCCTCAAATTTTGCCACTCACGCCTGCCGCTAGTGCGGCAGGGGTCTGAATAGATTTCTATGAACAGTCCTAATGTTTTGCCGGCCTTGCCTTTTGATGTGCAAGATAGCGTATTTAGAACCAACGCTTGGTGTGATGCTTGGCTGGCAACTTACGGCAAACTAAGCCAAGTGAAAACCATCGATCTGGGCGGTGCTGGTAATAGCTTGGAAATGGTTTATCTCGCCAGCGCTATGTTCAAAAAGGTGATTCCTATTCAGGAAATGGCGCTTGTAGGCTGCGGTGGCTTTATCGTGAACTCTCCTCGCTCGGAATATAATCAGCTCAATGCGTTGGTAGCGAAACTGGGTGACAAAGAGAAAATAATTCAGTCGCTCGATGGTCTTGCCTGGAATCGTCTGCATTTAACCGATTTTTCACACATAGAGCATTCGCTTCTGGCTCAGTTTTTTGCCGCTAGTAACTACCATGCTCAGCACCAAGAAGACATTGCTTACCAAGTAAGTGCTGTCTCTATGGCTGAGTATATGGATTTGCTCGGCAAGAATACGCGGGGCCGATATTTTAACAAACGCAATAAGTTGGAAACTTCCTTCAGCACAGAGTGGCGGCGCTTAAATGTGGACACAGATCTCGCTGAGTTTTTTGGATTGCTTAACGGCTTTCATCTCAAGCGTTGGTCTCAGCCTTGCTATTCCGATTTATCTCAAGCTTTCATCGGGCAATTTCTGCAAGAGATTCAAAGGGCAGGTGGTTGTGTGCATTTAAGCGTGCTGCAGCTCAATGATGCGCCTCAGTCGGTTTTACTGGATGTGGAGTGGCGCAATAGGCGTTACAACTTGCAGGCGGGCTTTGACGAGTCGATTGCGGGCAATTGTAAGTTGGGTTCTATTCATTTGGGTAAAGCGATTGAAGAGGCGGTGCTTGCTGGCGTTGTTTATGACTTTATGGCTGGCGAGGGCTTGAAATCAAATTACAAATCGAGCATTGCAACCCATCGGTTTGACTTGTCGTCAGTCACTATTACGCGTGGCTGGATGGGTAGATTAAAAAATTGGAAATCGAATTAGCTGTCATCGAGCTAAGGAATTGAGGATGTATTTTGAGTAGTAAGCTTTCACTGTTTATGCGCGGCTCTACCTTCCGGGTGTTGCAAACCTTGGTGAGTATCGGCATTGGCTTTGCGATGATGCCTTTCCTGATTGGCGAGCTGGGTAAAGAACTCTATGGCCTTTGGGTCGTAGTAGGTAGTGTTGTAGGCACCTATTACTTGTTGGATATGGGATTTTCACAGGCCGTTACACGGTTTGTGACCAAATATATTCATCAAGAGCGCTATGAAGATGCCAATAAAATTATTAACACCGCCTTGGTAATATACAGCGTGTTGGGCGCCTTTGTTTTGTTGGTGTCTGTCGGCTTTGCGTTTTTAGGCGCGGAGTCGCTCTTGGAAGATAAAAGCCAGGTTAGCCTAGTACAAATATTGTTGATTGTGGGCGGGTTGCAGCTGGCACTTGAGTTTCCCGCTAAAGCGTTCCCAGGCGTTATTGGCTCTTATATGCGTTTCGACTGGATAGCGAAAGTTCGAACCGCAAAAACCATTGTCGATGCACTGCTTATCTATATTTTCATTAGCAACGGCTACGGCCTTATTACTATGGCAGTCATTGGTTTTGTAACGGGCTGTATTAGCACGGCGATCTATGTGGCCATTGTTAACAAACTTTTTTCACAGTTAAAGTATGGCCGGCGCTATGTTGACCTGATGACGCTAAAGGGCATTTACTCCTTTAGTAAGTGGGTTTTTCTACTGGATTTAAGCGTCATGTTAAGAGGAAAGATTGATATTTGGCTGATCGCTTTCTTTCAAGGCAATAGCATCCTGACGGTGTATTATGTGGCCGTAAGGCTTGTGGATTATGCAATCAGTTTACTCAGCCAGGCTACAAATATGACCACGCCTATCTTTACCGAATACTATGCAAAAGAGCAGTGGCCTGAACTACGGCGCTCATTGAGAGACTTCATCAAGCTGGATTTCTATTTTGCATTGCTGGCCATGAGTGGCTTTTACCTACTGGGGGCAACATTTATAAATTTATGGATGGGGGATGCTTTTCCGGTGGAGCAAAGTTGGTCTTGTCTAGTGGTGCTAGTGGTTGGCCGCATGGCAAGTTATATTTCGTTACCGCTGCAATGTTTACTATTCACCTTTAATCGCCATAGGGATAACGCAATACTTGCAGTGCTGGAAACAGCCGTGGTGTTGTGTTTGGGGCTTCTATTAATTCCTGAGTACGGTATTCTAGGTGCTGCCTTTAGTGTTGCCATACCTACTTTTATTGGGCGTCTGGTCATTCTTCCTGTCATTTCAAACCGCGTGTTTCAATTTCTGGATTCGAAATTTCTGTTTCAGCTCCTCGCTAGCCTGTGCGCAATTGGCGCTATAACATACGGATACAAGTTTTCTGGCCTGCTGGTAGGGCGCGGCCTTGTCGATCTATTACTAGGCGCGACAATAGTCGTTATAACGTCAGTGACCACCTTAGTATTTTTGATTACAAGAGAAAACGTAACTATCTTGCGGCGCTGGGTTAGGGATAGGAAATAGTAGCAGCGATTTTTCAGGAGAATAAATTTACTATCGGTAATTGAATGGTAGTTTGTATATATGTCATTTTTATTCATGCTGGTTCCTTAAGTTGATGGCCGTCACGATTGTAGATCAGGCGAGTGTCATAGATGCTAGCAAGCTTATTTCTCACGATGCACTGTCATGTTTTAACTAGAGGGTTTAGTATAAATCGTATTTTTTAGTTTTTAATAGAAGAGTTAAATATTTTTTGTTTCCAAGGCATGGTTTTTCATAAGCTACTCTTGTGCTCCTAATCTTTAACTTTAATCTAATGTTTAAGAGCAGTCTAAACTCTTATTTATACCTTGTTGCTATTGGAGAAGGAAATTGGCAAAAAAAAATAAATTATTTCTATTTGTATTGTTTGGGGTTGTTCTCTTAGGCGGATATTTCTCAATAAAGGCGAAGCGATACCATGCTGACAGTTGGATATACAATTACGCATATGAAAGTGTGGTTTCCATATTTGATGATAAAAAACAAGTTCGTCATATAATATTTTACTTGGTAGATCATTTCGAGCCTGGAAGTGATGCAGCAGCCGTGAAGAATACTAGCTTATGGCTGGCTCGTTACACAAAGGCCGTTGAAAATATCTACGATGATTATGGTAGTAGGTTTCAATATACTTGGTTCTACCCTTACGACCATAAAAATGAAGACGTGCTTCGACAGCTTGCGACAATGTCTAAAAATGGATTCGGAGAGGTTGAGCTTCACTGGCATCATGGTCACACAACTAGCGAATCCTTCGCTAATGATCTAGATCAAGCATTAGAGTGGTTTTCTAGCTTCGGTTTACTGAGGGCGCAGGGGGATTCAGATTCGAAGTTTTCGTTCATTCATGGGAATTGGGCGCTGGATAATTCCGGGTTGCAAAAACACTGTGGAGTGAATGATGAAATTAGCATTCTGAAATCAAGGGGAGGGTACGCTGACTTTACCTTCTCAACACACAGTGTGTCACAGCCAGCCTATATAAACCGTATAGTTAGGGTTAAGGATGATCCATTGAAACCAAGATCGTACGAAAACGCAATTGACACTGAAGTTGGGTTAAAAAATGACGATTTCTTACTTTTTCTAGGGCCATCTGGTTTCAATTTTAGGCGGTTGCAGTTTGAGGTGGGGGCATTGGAATCTGACACTAGTTATACGACAGAGAGATTAAGGATATGGATATCCAATGCGCCAAGTGTTAAGGGGGCGGAGGAAGTAAAATTTATTAAAGTGCATACACACGGTATTACTGCAGAAGAAAACCTACTTAATGAAAATGGGATAGCTAAAATTGCGGAGGATCTTAGCTTATTTGCTAAGGAGTCCGGCTATAAGGTGCATTATATGACATCTAGGCAGGTGTATAACGTTGTTAGAGCAATTGAAAGTGGTATGGATGGGGATCCAGATCTCTATAAAGATTATGAGGTGAAAAGGCCGGCAGTTCAAAGTATGAAGACTTCTGACTAACTTCACTAGTAGGTCGCCTCAATATGCACTTTTGAAATATAAACGATTCTTAAGGTGCTTCATGTGTCAAAGTAAATATAGGTAATTTAATGGAAAGCATTGCTGGTGCAAGGCGGAGCAATGGTGGAGTCTTTTGGCCAACTTTAGTAGCGCTCTACTTGTTCTGTTGGTACATGCAATTAGGCTATCGGATTGATTTTTTAGCTACGATTCGATTTGAGCTTCTTCTCGGCGCGGTGCTAGGCCTTAAGGCAATCATTGTTTTGATGCAAGAGCGTGCGCAGAGCCATGGGCTGACAAAGCCCGTTTTCGCTTGGTTTACCATTTTGATTATCTATACAATTTTTTCATTTTCACCTGAGTATTCTAAGAATATATTTGTTGACCGTGTGCTGAAGTTTTCAATGACGGCCCTATTTCTAAAGGCATTTATTAAAGATGGAGCTTCTTTAAAAATAATCTTAAGTGGATTTATTTTAGCCATTTTGAAGCTAGGTCAAGAAGGCTTTGTCGGATGGCTTTTTGGAGGGCTTGTTTGGGAGAATCAGGGTATTATGAGGTTGCATGGCTCAATACCAAACTATCAACACCCTAATTCGTTTAGTGGCCTAGCCGTAAGTTGCCTTCCGTTCGCGTTTTATCTATTCCCTCTTGCGGTAGTTAAGGAAAAGCTATTGCTAATTGTTTTGGGTTGTTTTTTGTTGACTATAATATTGTTTACTGGATCGAGAACCGGCTATGTTGGCGCTTTGTTTTTTTTGGTGCTATTTTTTTCCGAAACTATAAAACGCTATTGGTTTCGAGGAAGCTTGTCAGCGATTTTGTGTGTAGTTTTGATTGCCAGTTTTGCTCCGGATCAATATGTCGGTCGGTTTGAGAGTATCTTTACGGGAAACGAGGCCGAAGGCGCATCTACTTCGGCTAGGATGCAGATTATTCATGATGCTGTTGAAGTCTATTTTGCATATCCATTTGGGGTTGGTGTGGCAGCATTCCCTGCAGTTCGGCAAGAAATGTTTGGTCGCGTTCAGGATACACATAATCTCTATCTTGAATTGTTAACCAATCTATCCCCGATTGGTGTTTTAATATTTTTATGGTTTATATTTAAGATGATTTCCGTTAACAAGGGGATTATGAAAGATGTTCGCGCGAAGCCTATAAATATAGCACTGTCTAAAATAGTAATTTCCTACTTGTATCTGCGCCTAGTTCTTGGTGTGTTTGGCATGGATGCATATGAGGTATGGTGGTGGTTTGCACTAGGCCTGACTTTTGGCAACTTAAATCTTTTGGCTTCGGAAAATGACTAATCGACCTCAGGGGGGGAATATGAGCCCATGTGTATATAGGAGTAGTCTTAGTGCTTTTGGCGTTGGGAATACACTTGTACGCTTTAAAGCAACTTCGTGAACGTGACTTTAATAAAAGAGATATCACGAATCTCCTTAAAATAGTTTCACTGCCTCCTGGCCTTGGTCGTCAAATACATTGCGAAGGGGCTATCAACCTAGTTTATTCGGCATAGACTCTATACAAGCCTATGCCAAAAAAAGTGTGTTCAGCAAAGTCATTACATTTTTGGGCATGCAGGGCAATTTAACTTTGTATTTACATTGAGATCATTACTATCAAAAAAATAGATATAGCTTGTATTTGATTTGTGTATTGCGCTGCCTTCTGGGGCTTTCGCTACGACTAATGTGTCGCTCCATGAAACTATCTCCAAAATGTCGCTGCTCTTGCCGTATGCCCATTCGTTTGAATTGGCAATTTCAAATCGACGACGGTTTTCGCCAATGTATATGTCGTCCAGCATGGTTGTCATGGATCTGAAGTTTTCAGCGCCATGATCAAAGCCGAGAACCTGCACGTAAAGCGGAGTATTTACATATGCTGGACTCTTTTTGCATCCGGTCATGTCATGAGCGATTATCCCGTTTATTCGAATGAGAATCCTTTTATCATTTAAGTTTACAAAGAATTCGTGACGGTTCCACTTTCCAACCTCTCCATTCCAAGTGAACCAGCTTTCTCCATCACAAGTTAAATGCATTTGGGTCCATGAAATTCGAGTGCCGTTGCCGTTTGGATCATCCCAAATACGAATAAATTTATTAGAGCCCCATTCACCGTTAGGATGTTCCGAAGGTTTATACCACCAAGAAACATACATCGTATGAGACGAAGCTGTTGTTGGAAAGTTAGCACCGCTTAAGAAATTCTTATGTCCTTCACCAAAGTAAACCGGACCCGTTTTTCCGTTTCTGAGTGTTTCGGATTTCCTGAAATGAAAAGGTGACCCGTATTGATCGGTGTTTTTTTTCCAAGTATAGCTAGGACCTACCTGGACTTCCTTACCGTCCACTCCTCCTTGCTCGTTAAAGCTGGCGCTTACATCATCCCAAAAGTACATGGGTGAGGTGTCACCAAATCCGGTTCCTGATATTTCAATGGTATCTCCGTTACTGATAGCGCTAGTAATTGTTGCGCTCATCGATGTGCTGGAGATAGACGAAAAAACTAAAATAAATAGAAGCCTTGAGCTAATCATAGTGATGTTCCTGAGGATTACAGCTACAAAATAGCTAGCATTTGAAATAAAATCCAATTTATTTCGTAAGTATATAGACTGGTTGGCAATAATACATCCTTTATGTCGGAGTGCGTTCAGAGTTGAATTTGTAATAATTTTTTAGACTAATAAAGTATGGTTTGACGTTGAAATCTGTGCTGTCTTGAAGATCAGTTTTGGACGTTTCTAGCCAGTGATTAGGTTATGTTTTATCTCATTGATATGCATTTTCGGGCACGATGCGCTGTCAGTAGAACATAGAGTGTGTGTAGTTAACCGGTTGGCCTTAAGATTACACGTCTTAGTTTAGAGAGCTCTGAACAGAAACACCATGGAAGTGTAGATCGACACAAGCCGACGGAGCTCAATACTCCATCGACAAATCTAGTTCACCTCCTCTTCCATCTAAGGTCGTGATTCTGAAGTTAGAGAGCCTTGAGGTAATCTTCTAGTCTTATGTAGTCGAAGCTCCAATTGTATAGATTTTCTGTTGCGTCTCTTCCATTTCTACCTAGTTTCGCTCTAAGCTTTTCATCTCGAAGTAATAACAATAGTCTGGAAAATTCAAGTGCAGAGTCGCTTTCCGCGCTTACTCCACAATTCGTCTCCTTAATGATTCGAGATACAGGAATAATGTGGGAAGATAGAACAGGAAGCCCTTTTTGCATATAATCAAACAATTTATTTGGTACAGTTGTGTTCCAGTGCGGACAGAATCGGTAAGTAATAATGCCGACATTACAGGACTCCAAAATTTTTTCTACTTCATGGTGGTCTAGCCATCCATGCACCTTCACTTTATTTTTTAAATTTAGCCTGTCAATTTGTTCTGTAAGGGCCTGTTGAGCACTTCCTTTTCCTATTATATCTAGCTGTATGTCAACAGAGATTTTATCGTTGTTTGAGCAGTGAGATATGGCATCTATTAATAGGTCAAGCCCCCTGATTCTCGTTACAAATCCAAGGTAAACAAGATTTAGTTTATTACCCTTATGAACAATTGGTGGCTTATTGCTAGAAATAGGCGTATTGCTAACAATCAATATCTTATCTGACGACACTCCTTTATTTAACAGTCTATCTCGAGATTCCTTTACCATGACTAATATTCTGTCGGATAATTGGCAGCAAATGTACTCCTTAATAGAGCTCAATGTAGGTGATTTTGCGATCCTCTCGAATATGTTTGTCTTGTCGCTATCTAGGCTTGATCGATACATTTCTGGGTAGCACTCGGCCATATCATACACAACTTTAGCTCGTAGAAATTTTGCAATGATAATTGCGAGAGGCATGAGTGGTAGATCTCTTACAATAATGACCTCCGTTCCTTGCCGTTGCGCGGATCGAAATACTAGCAGTATCCAGAAGGGGTTAAAGGAAAGTGGGATGTTTATAATTTTCTTTGTAAGCGTGTGAAATGTCTTCCATGCCTTTGGTAATCTAAATATTTTAATTTCCCCTTGCTTGTCCGCTTTTTCACGCTGCTCTCTATTTGCGCTGACAATTGTTACGTTTGCACCGCTATGGACGAGCGAAAGTGCTATTTTTTCAACTCGTACATCCCATGGATAGTCCTCTTTGTAAATAAAAAGAATTTTCTTGTTCAGGAGCGGCTGCATTATTTGATCCTTATGTTCTCTTTAGGTATGCGTTAATCTTTATGAGTTATTATGAGTAGATGCTCTGTATTTCCCTTCTAAAGATATCGGCGGAGTAGTTTTCTATATAAAGATTAAAAGCGTCATTTTGAATCTTCGATAAACTTCCTGGGCTTAGACTTAATCCTTTGAAAATTCGGTTGGCGGACTTATCTACATTGAAGTCTAAAAGAAAGCCATTTTTTTGGTCATCAATGTCCAGACCAATTTGACCGACTTTAGTTGTAAACAATGGAGTCTTGCCCCTCAAGGCCTGCAGAGCAGAGAGGCTAAGCCCTTCTTGTGAAGATGTGGATATGTAAAAGTCATAATGTTCAGGTAGATTATGGGCTTCCTGAGTATATCCTTTCATCCTTATATCTGCTCCGGTCCTGCTGTTCAAATGGGACTCTATAGCGGGTCTTTCCTGGCCGTCACCATAGATATCAAAGGTGATCTTCCTTTGAGGCATTAGTTTTTGAACTTGATCGAGCATGTCAATTGCTAGAGTTATTTTTTTCTCTGGATCTAGGCGAGTAACAGAGTAAAATTTAATTTCCTTAAATTTTGAGTTCAAAAATGGTTTTCTCTGCGTCCCGCTATTTTCTATTCCATTTGGAATATATTTGGTTGGTATGCTCAAATTGTTTTGGAGTACGTCCCTAATCTCGGAGCTTACGCAGACACTTTTGAACTCCAAAACTTGGTATGCGGCTTTTAGAAGTGCTCTTTTAGTACGTGACTTAATGGATTGATCGGTCAGCCAAGGGTACATACAGTGGCAATGGTAGATGCCTTTGAATTTTCTGAAAAACAGACAACCTAATAGTAGAGGAGATAACGAGTGATAGTGAAAAATTGTCCCCGCTTTTGGTCGCATATTTCGCAATGAAAATAGAGCTTCTAAAGTGCTGCCATTTTTCGCTAAACTAGTAGTTTTGTGTCGTTTGATTTTCTGGTCATCTTCGGCGTCGCCAGTCAGGAGCAGTATTTCGAAATTGAACATGTTCAACGAACTTATTATGTCATCAACCAGTGTTGTTATACCGCTTTTTGACCAGTGTACGAAGTGCACTATATTTTTTTCAACAACTTCCACATTAGAAACCTTATTTTGAGCGAGGTGTTTCCTCGGAGTATATTTTTGATTAGAAATAGCAGCTTTCTATAAGCTTGAAATTGAATTTCATTGGTGTTGTATTCATATATAGTGTTTAACCCATATGAAAGCTGTGTTGATTCTACTTCCAGTGAAGGCAAGCTGCATGAGTTTATTCTGGCATTCTGTACTTCGGCAAAAATACTCGTTTTATGATTGTTTTTTTCTATAAGTGCTGTGAGAACTATTGAGTCGACATTCATTTTTGACCACTGTAAGTCAAATATGAAATTGCCAAGGCTATAAGCAATTAATCCGCATTCTAAAAGATGAATTGGTTGTACTACATGTGGGTGATGTCCGACGATGATTTCTACCCCATGACTCACTAGCTCTCTCGAAAGTAACGTTACTGTTTGGGTAACTTCGGTTGTGGACTCGGTACCCCAGTGAATATAAAGCACTAAAACGTCCGAGAACTCCTTAATTTTCTTGCAAGCTTCGATTAGTTTTGGGGGGGTTGGGTTGTAATAGAGATTTTGGCAAGGATCGGTATTGTCGTTTATAAGAGACGCTCCAAGTATTGTGACTTTTGTATCTCCTATGGTGCGTGTAATGTATGGTTTGTCCACAAGGCCAATTACGGATAGTCCGGCTTTATATAGTAGTTCTTTGGTTCTATGGAAAGCTATGGGCCCATGCTGTGCGGTATGATTATTGGCTACATTGACAACATCGAAGCCCATTTCTTTGATTCTTTCGGCTGTCCGTTCGCAGCCACGAAATACCATGCTTTTCGGTGATTGCTTGTTAGCATTAAAGTCAGAGATGGCGCCCTCTAGGTTGCATACTTTAATGTCGCTCTTGGGCATTATTTCGCGGATGGAGCTGAATTTATTGTGACCGCATTCGAACAATTTTCTTGGTCCATGTCCGAATGAAAAGTAATGATCGCCTGGCGAAACATCTCCTACAAATGAAATTCTAATTTTGTTCTGCATGGCTTATAACCGGTCTGAATTTTCCAGAATTCGTTCTTTCAATGTCATCCACCAAAATAATATCCAAGATCATTCCCTTGCCTATTCGTTTTTCTAATTCCTCTCTCAATATTTTTTCATTTTGGTCTGAAAATGTACGCAGAGGCACGATATTGATGGTTAACGATAAGTCAGGAGACTGGATTATTTGAGCATACTTAATATTCAGCTCTGATTTGAATATTGGATCTAATCTGCCGATCTTTCTACCATCCTTAGTGATTATCAAGTCGTCCTTTCTTCCGTCCATGTCTAGAATATTTTGCGTGCCTGTAATGCTATCGAATTCAAGGCTAATATTGTCACCTGTGTTGTACCTAATGATAGGCATAGAGTAGTTTATAAATCCTGTGGCGATGTGGGTCCCTTGTCCCCTGCTGCTTATGCTGCCTAGCGTGTCAAGCACTTCTGAATAGCCATGTAGATGATTGAGTCTCATCGGTAGTTCTACATCCCTCCTGGTGCCAAAGAACATCATTTCAGTGCAGCCGTACTGATCCACTATTGGTGCATCGAAAGCAGATCTTATTGCGTTTGCTTGATTTTGAAGAAACCTTTCAGCGGTAAGAATTATAAGTTTCAATCTGATTTTTGGCTTCTTGTGAGCTAGCATCCAGAGTGCAATTTCATATAGTGAAGATGGGTACGAAAATATTTCATCAGGAGAATAAGATATTAGTTTTTCGTAATAAAGCTCTATGTTATTTTCAGAAAGATGATATGAAGAAAATAGCAAATTTTTATTGAAGTAGTCGTGCCTCCAGAAATGTCGCTGTTCTTCTTGTGTGGTGATAACTCTTCCCATTATTGTGGCGCGTCTATCATTTGTTTTTACGCCATACTCTGCTCTTAAGCTCGAAAAAAATGCGTAATGCTCTTGGCGTGATTGAATGTCTGTGGTCACCTTTAGTGGTGTTCCTGTCGTTCCGCTTGTGTACAAATGGAAGCGACCTCCTCTTAGTCGGCTATCATTAAGAATGAAGGATTCTGGATTTTCTATGATGCTATGTTTGTTAATTACTGGAAATCTATTGATGTCTTCAATGCCTCTAATGTCGTCCGCGCCAAATTTTTCCCGTCGGGCTAACTCTTTATAGAATGTAGTGTTTCTAACAGCATGTTTAGCAATCTCCACGAAGCATCTATCTATCACAGATTTTGTATCTTTCGATTGATACTCTTTAGAGATTTCGAAGACTTTTTTTTGTGAATGATTTCCGTATCTTTCTCTTTTAAGCTTAAGTCCTAGTATGCTGACGGCAATATTCTGCAACGAATACGGTAGAGAGAAATATACTTTTTCTGTGAGTTTCGTCATTGGGATCTCTCGGTTAATAGCCGTTTGTAAAGCGATTCATATTTTCTTGCCATGGCTCTAGAGGTGAAGTGATTGAAGAATCTGATTTTTGAACGCTCTATCACGGCTATTCGTTCTGTGGAGCTGAAGTAATCTTCAATAGCTTGTGCAATACTGTCTGCGCTTGGATGCTCTATATAGAAAGGATAGTTTTCTCCAAGGGCATCTGGTATCCCTCCAGCTTTGGTGGAGATAATGCCCGTGCCATTTCGCATTGACTCCAGTAAGCAGATTGGCAATCCTTCGGTAGTCGATGAGATTACCAGGCAATCATTTTCGTTTAAGAGATCGTTTACTTTTTCTGAGTAGCCTAAGAAAATAACATTACTGTTGTTCTCATCCGAAGCTAACTGAATCAGTTTCTCATGCAGATATCCGTCGCCGGCTATAGTAAGAACATACTTGTTGCTATCTCTTATATTTAGAATTGAAATCGCAATTATTAGTTCATGAAAATTCTTTTCTTTAGCGAGTCGTCCGACTGCAAGTATCCTTCTGGTTGCATTATCTGTGGGCTGTGATGGGGCGATAGTTAGAGGGTTTTCAGAGATTCCATTATTTATAACTTGTGATAAGTTTGACTTTCCAATATTCAAGGTTTTAGATTGGTGTTCGCTCACAAATATTACAGCATCAATAAGGGATAAGGCGAACTTGTCAACTAACTGGTAGTAGTACATTTTTGTCAATATATTTGCAGCTACATAGCCATGAACAGTGGAAACAACAGGAGTCTTTCTGAGCGGTGTCGCAAGCCCGAGCGGGATGTTAAACTTGTAACCGTGTGAATGAATAAGGTTGTAGGAATTGTCGCGCCCGATGCGAAGACAGTAGAGTATTGCTTGTATAAAACTACACCTAACTTTTATAACTCTAATGTTGTTTTTAACTGCCTGCTTTTCAATCAGTTTCTCTGGTTCATTTGGTCTTCCAAAGCTTATGATTGTAGGAGTTAGTTTTCTTTTGGTTTGTTCCTTGCATAGCTCAATAAGCATGCGTTCGGCCCCATACATTCCGCCACTGTCTATGAGGTGTGCTATTTTCACGCGCGTTCGCCCGTTATGTTGGCGCGCCTGGTAACACCATTCACGAGGCGTTTAAATACTCGAAAGTCTTTAGGTGCCGGCCAGCGGCCCACGCGCATACGGTTAGCCGGGTCTTGCGCGGGGAAAGCGACAACACCGTAGCGGTAGCCGCTTGCGAGCGAAAGTGCGTCTACCGAGGGTGATATATCTACTAACATGCCGTTTGGATAGCAAATGCCTGTGCAGTTATTGCCCAATTCGTCTTCTATGCGCTGCTTGGATGTGGCCAGCTCTGTTGTCAGTTCCTCATCGCTTAGGTTACTGAGAATCCGGTGGCTGACGGTATGGCTGCCTACATCCAAACCTTCGCTCGCCATCTCGCGTAGATTGTCCCAGCTAACACCACAAAACAGCGGCGACGGCTTTTGCGCTATGTCGACATTGAGCTGTGATGCTAGGTTACTGATGTATTGCGTGCGTTCATCGCTGCTTAAATTTAGGCAATAACTTGCGATCGTATTCCAGGTGCTTAATACCTTTGCCTCGGTAAGGGGCAGTGTGTTTATGCCATCGGCAACAACGTGCTGCGCCGGTGTTGTTAACAATATGTGTCGGAGTAAGTCCGGCCATAGCCAGCACTGATTGTCGATAAAGCCCGTGGTGACATAGAGCGTTGCGGGTAAATTATATTTTTTGAGAATCGGCCAGGCGTGAGTGTAGAAATCCTGATGACCATCGTCAAAGGTAATTGCAATCGCGTTGTTGGGTACCTCCCCAGACGCTTGAGCCTTGAGCAGCTCGCGGATGGGCAGTACATTAAAATGGCGTTTCAGATAACCCATGTGACGATCGAACTCTTCAGGCGTTACGGCTGGCACGAAGGGATTGTTGATGACGCGGTGATACATCAATATTTTGGTGTTTTTACGCGTCAAAAAACGGATGACTGCGAAGCCCCCGATTATTTCAATTCCTCTTAAAAAAAGCGGCTTTATCATTGTTAGTCTCTGCGCAAGAAGAGTTTTGCTAATAAGCGCCAACCTGCAACGTAGGTTGGTGCAATACTTAACCCCTTTATGACACCCAATAGGGGTTCCTTAAACAGTTTTTCGTTGCGGGCAATGGCGTTCGCTTGGCTGACGTACATGTCTGCCCATGCCAGTTTTAAAATCTTTGGCTCTACTTGGCTGCGAAAACGACGTTCAAATTTTTGTAGAATTCGAAACGCATGATCATAGCGACCGCGGTAGTTGCTCGACATTTGTCCTGACCACTTTCGGTAGACATAGGTTCGGTCATTGACATAGTCGAACTCCCAGTTGAGCGAATAGCGCAACCATAGATCCCAGTCGATACCCATACGAAATTCTTCATCGAAAATACCGTTTTGAACAATGCATTGCCGACGGATGACGGCGGTGCCAAAAGGGACGAAGTTGCGATGTAATAGTTGCTCAGTAACATTGCCCCTGAAGCCAATTTCAGTGCGGTCTACCGAATAGCGTTTGTTGTTCTCGTCTATGTTGCTGACATCACTGAAAACAACGCCCACTCTTGGGCTTTTAAACAGCGGCATCTGTACGGTGAGTTTATTGGGTTCCCAGAGATCGTCTGCATCGCAAAAGGCAATGAATTCACCTTTGGTATGTTTAATGCCGCAATTCTTGGCCTTAGGTTGGCCTTGGTTGGTATTTTTGATGTAGTTGACGCGAGGGTCTTGCGCATACTTTTCCATGACGTCAGCGGTGTTGTCTGCCGACCCGTCGTCCACCACAATCAGTTCAATGTTTTTCCATTCTTGGTTCAAAATGGAATCTACCGCTTGGGGTAGGTACTGTGCCATGTTGTACGTTGCGATAACGATGCTGACCAGTGGTTGCTCTTTTATAACCGACATATTGAAAACCTGTACTTGCCTGACGCCTCTTGGGGTATACGATTGACATCAATAATGGTGAGTGTGACGCTTGTTGGAAATACTTGTCGAAACTCAGTGATCAATGCGTCATCTGTGGTGTCGGTAAAGTCTTTGCCTTTTACGCGTAATATTTTTAATTCGTCTAATGTTTCCTGTACCAACTGCATTTGCTCTACACCGGGTACTTTGGTGAGGGTTCGCTCCACCAAGGAAATGCCGGCCACTTGACCGCCGTCAGGCTTCTTCAAGAAGTCGGCAACGCGACCTTCGAGTCTTTCCAGTAAGGGTAGGCCACGCCCACAGCTACATTGCCTCTGGCTAATAACGCCGACATCTTCGACTCGATAGCGGATAAGCGGCATGGCGAAGTTGTTGAGATCGGTAATCACCAGTTTGCCTGCTTGTCCATCGGCTACCGGTTGATCATTAGCGTCTAAGCATTCCAAAATAATATGTGGGGCATTAATGTGCATGCCCTGATGCTGTTCACATTCCACGGCAATTAAACCCACTTCCTCACAGCCGTATCGGTTGGTCACTTGACAGCCGAACGCCGCTTCAATCGCACTGCGCTCGTGCTCTAGCAACATCATTGATGTGGCTACTATGCCCTTTGGCCGCACCGTCCGAATGTCGTTAGCTAAAATAAAGCGGGCGAAAATATAGATGGAGTGGGCATGGCCAAAAATGACCTCCGGTTGATAGGTTTGCCATTGCGCCACGAACGCCTGCATGGAGCTGGGGTTGAGGTCCATGGTATCTAAGTAGATGGTTCTCTCGAGCAGTGCGGCGCGCAGTTTTTGTTTGAAAGTTTTTGCTATGGGCGGATTGCCCCATACAGCTGCTACACGGTGCCCAATGCGCCAATTTGCCATGGTGTCGGCATACATTTGCGCGGCGTTGCGCAATTGCTGACAGCGCTCGTCAAAATAAAGGTTGAGCGATACACCGGTGGAGCCGCCGGTTTTTGCGCGGTTGAGAGTATTCTTATCAACTTGGCTGCTAATAAATTTATCGGTGTTGTCGCGGATGTCGGCTTTGGTGGTAACCGGCAGTTTAGCAAGATCGTTGAGACTAAAATTGTCGCCCGAGGTAAATCCCGCTGCCACTAGTTGTGCGCGGTACCAAGGGCTGCTATCCCATGCGTGACGGATTAATTCACTAAGGCGTTGTTGTTGAAACTGTGCAAGTTCGCTAGGCGACTTGCTTTCCAGCGCTTGCAAGCGTTTGAGTTCCGCTAGCCGTACGCCGCCTTCTTTGGTGTCCCACAGGTAGTAGGCGAGTTTGCCAATCCAGTTGGCACCTAACATAGCGATTCCCCCTTTGCGTGCGAGCGGGCATCAGCTTGGTAGTAATGTAAGCTTTGGGCAATCATAGCGGAGATAGAAAAGTCCTTTTCAATGCGTTGTTGAGAAACCGCACCGAAACGTTCACGCAAGTCTTTGTTATTGCTTAGCGTGCGCACGGCATTTTGTAATGCGTCAATATCACCTTTTGGGATCAACAGGCCATTCTCATTGTGTCGAATTAATTCTGGGTTGCCTCCCACCTCGGTGGCAATGGTAGCAAGGCCCATCTGCATATATTCCATCAGCGTGTTGGATAGCCCCTCTGAGTCACTCACCAATAGGCCAATGTCCGCTTGAGCTAGCAGTAGCCTTGGCTCTTTGATGGAGCCCACCCAGTGAATACAAGCCTGTGCGTTATTATCGCGGATGTAGGTTTCTATTTCATGGCAGTAAGCTTTATCTTGCCGCTCGCCCACCAACGCTAGCTGTGTTGCTTGGCCGTCTCGATTCAGTTGGATGGTGGCTTTTACGGCATCCAGCGTGCGTTTTACCGGTTTTATGTTGGCGACCAATATCAGTTTTATGGCATTCGCTTGGTCAAATATTTGCGGTGCGCTGAGCGTTTCATCGCTGGCTACAAAGTCTTCTATGCCGTTGTAAACAACGCGAATTTTTTGGGCGGGCAAATTTTCTTTATTTTTAACCAGTGCTGCCACTGCCTTTGAATTGGCGATTACCGTATCGGTTCTGCCGCTGAGTAAGCTAAACAAAAGTGCCGGCTTGCCGTCGTAGATCAACCCCATGTCTCGGCGCGAGGTGATTATACGAAAACGTTTGTGTTTTAACGTGAGTGGCGCGAGCAAGCAGCTGTCGGGTAGCCAGGCGTGTACGGCCGCCACGTGTTCATCGATTAAGCGGCGCCTTAGCTGACGCATTTTACGCCAAGCCGAAACGCTCAGTATGCTTGAGATATCTAAACAGCTGATGGGGCAGGGGAAGTTTTCCAGCGCCCGCGTGAACGGCGTGTGGCGTAGTAACACAAGCTCAACTGCTAAACCTTGTGCCTTAAGCCCTTCCAGTAGTTTGTAGATCTGTCGCTCGCTGCCTGCGCCAATACTGTGTAGGGCGTCGACTAATAACACAATCTTCATTAGCCGACCCTTGGTTTCCAGAGGACAATTTTTTCGCCCTTGAGGAAGTTAATAAATGCCATGGCGGCAGCGATGTTAATTAAACAGAAGTAGTTTGCTAAACCAAGCCAGCGATTTTGACTTTCAGCCGCACTGGCATAACCGGCCGCCGCGTAAAATCCGAGCTGGCCGATAAAAGCGAGGAAATAAATAGGCGCTAAACCACTGAGTAAGGCGCTGCTTACAAACAGTAGCGCGAGTGGAAAAAACGCTAGGTAGCGCAGTAATTTATGAGAGGTGAGTTGTAGGCTAAATAAACCGTAGTTGGACGGGTTAAATAAGTGCCGCATATCCCACATGGCCCAATAGGCCCTCAAAGAGACTCTCACGCGCATGCGAAATTCGGATTGGCTGTTGTTTAATGCTTCTTCATTTAACAGCGCTTGCTCGCAAAATACGACGCGTTTGCCTTGGGTGACGACTTTCAACGGCAGCACAAAGTCTGGGAGTTGATCTGCGTTCATGGGCTGGTAGAGCTCGCGTCTGATGGCGTCAATGCCGCCATCGACACCGACCACTGAGCCGGTAACGGTTTCGAGCCGACGCATGGCATTTTCATATTTCATGTAGGCGCTGCAGCCGTCGCCTACCAGCGAGCCATCGGCATTGGTGTACACCATTTTCCCTGTTACGTAACCCACCTCTTGATCTTCAAAGCAGGCTATTAATTCGCTGACGGCATTTTTAGCGTAGTGGCTATTGGCATCGGAGAACACTATAAATTCACTATCGATTTGGCTGATAGCGAGATTCAGGCCAGCAGTTTTTCCCTGCCGTGGCGACTGGCGAATGAGTCGAACGTTGCTGTGCGCTTGAGCAATGCGCTGCACGATAGCGTCGGTGCCATCTTCGGATTCATCGGAAACGACGACAATGCTCAATTGTGTTTGGTCGTAATCTTGTTCGAGTTTGTTGAGAATGGTGCCCTCAATACTCGCCGCTTCATTGAACGCAGGAATAATGACGGTGACGCTGGGTGGCGTTGCAAACGTTTGCTGGGAGCCAAGGGTTTGTTTTGGTAACAGCCTTAGCAGCAAAGGGTAGCCGACATAGATGTAGCCAATCAGCAGAAGGCAAAACCAGAAAATAAACTCCATTTCTATTCCTTTATTGCTGCATGTATTTCTGCAGCCATGGTTGAAAGCGATTCGGTGGCTGTGGTGCAGCCTCGTTGATCACAGGGCTGCGTTAGGGTAATGAGCCTGAAGGTATCTTTACCGGCCAGCAGTGCTGGCACTTGCAGCAATTTGGTGACTCGTGAACTGGCGGAGTGAAAATCGCCGACCTGAAACCATTGGATTTGCAAAACTTTTTTGCCGCTGGTTTTGTGCTGCAGTTCGGCCGTCGCGTCGGCAAGCCTGAAGTGACTATTGTCGATCGGCGCTTTGCTCCAGCTCGATGACGGGTATAGGCTGCCGATATAAGGCACGAGCTTCTCGCCTTTTTTAGCTCTGCGATAACTGGTAATCGTGAGCTGAGCTTGCGCGCGCGTAAAATATTGATTCCATTCACTCGGCACTTCTTGGGCTAGGTTTTGGCTCCATAGTTCGTCGCTGTTGTCTGATGCAGGCTTGAAGCTTATGGGCAAGTTAACGGCTATCGATGTCTCTGAGCTTGGCGACGGTGCTATCAGGTACATCAGTGGCCCGGCACTGAGTAATAACAGGGCCATGAGAATACGGATAGATGTTGGCTGGCCGTTGGCTTCTAGCGCGGCAGCTTGTCGCTTACGTACGGGGGCGAAGTAGAGTGCGGGAAGGCAAATGCCGGCAAATAAAAGCCAGCCAAATAAATCGTGGTCGTTCATCAGTGAGCTTTGCATTTCGGTGTAAAAGCCAACCAAAATCAAGATGAAAATTCGTATCCAGTTAGTGACTAAAGCGAGCAACGCGGCAATCAGTAGTACCGGTACTAATTGCTTTTCTCGATAGCCATTTAGATAACTAATCAAGTAGCCCATGGCGAGTGCAATAATAAAATAGCGCAAGCCGGAGCAGCCATCGGCGATGACGATGTGGCCGTAGGGAATGAAAATGCTGTTGCCATCGATGACGGCGGGTATGCCGAACATTCTTACGAGTTCGCCCACGACCAGACCGGATAAATTCACCAGGCCGCCGTTCAGTTGGTCCCATAAGGTGATCGCGAAAATAGGGATAGCCAGTAGAAAGCGTTGGCTCCACGCGGTGTTGGGGCCGTAGATGTAGGCGATGGCAAAAAATAACAGTGCCAGCAGGCTGAGTTCGGCCAGCAAGTTGAAATCAATTAACGCAAATAGGGCCCAACAAAGGGAGAAAAATGCCAGCCCAAGGCCAATGCTGGCGGTGTGCAGTTTGGCGCAGCGTTGATACACAAACGGTAGCTCGGCATAGACTAAATATACAAAAATGCCGATGAGCAGGAAGCCGTGTGACAAGCCTTCGGACCATTGGGTCCATTTATGGAATAGGCTCGAAAAGCTCGGGTTGAATAAAATGGGAAGCAGAGCCAATAGCAGCAATGGAAGCCACTTTTTCCATAGCGCAGGCGCAGCTGTCGTTTGAGCTGTGATGTTAACTTCCATGTGATTGGCCAAGCAAATTTGACTGCTGATTCTACCCGAATTCGTCCTTTAAAAACAGGTCGAGCATGGGCGCGCTCCGCGGTGCTTAAAAACCAAAAAAGCCAGCAAGCTGGCTTTTTGTGCGGGTCGAAATGCCCGAGTTTAGGCTTTCTGACGACGGCGCGCGGCACCGAGGCCGATAACGCCTAAGCCTAATAGAATCAGAGAGCCTGGTTCTGGCAGGTTGCCAACAATGATGTCGTCGATGCCCCAGCCGTCGTTACCTTTGCTGTTTAGGAAGCTCAAGGTGGCGCCGGTGATGCTCATGCTGCTACGCACCGACACGAAACCTAAGTTGCCGCTCGCGAGGTAGGGTGAAATGGTGTAGCTGTCTGAGCTTGAGTTGTCATCGAAATATAGCGTCAGCGTGGCGCCTACGTCGGCAGCGTCAGCGATGAAGAAGCCAAAAGCGTTCATGCCGGCGGTTTGCGCGTTGTTGAACTGCCATGACACTGCGCGTGCATCATTGCTATCTAACCACAAGTCGCCCTGGTACGTAGACAGTGCTTCGCGACCGTATTCGCCAGTTGAGCGGCTCTCAATCATCAGGTGATTGTTGAACAGGTTGCTGCCCCCTTGACCGGCGCTGATTAAACTAAAAGTGCCCACGTTGGTGTTGTAGCTATTGGCGTGACTCATCCAGCTGTTTTGGTGAGTGCCGCCATTAGCAGCTGTACCGTTGGCAAGGCCGTCAAAGTTTTCGACAACGGTTGGGCCGCTGAGGTAAGACATGAACTGCGCTTGGCCAGCGTTGGCATCGGCGTTGTAATTAACGATAACCGAGGCGTTGGCGGCGGTTGCTGCAAACAATGCTGCGCAGCCCAGTAGTGATAGTTTTGCAAATGCTTTCATGGCTTATCCTTCCTATGGATAGATCGGGCCGCGTTTGTTGCTGCTGCGAGCCGAGTGTTAATTTATTGCTAGTGGCCTAAGCACTTTGTATGCCAGCGTCGTCTAAAGCATCATTTGCGCGGGTGCGTGGCGTTCAGGAGGGCGTTGGGTGAAGGCTTTTGTAAATAAAACCGACAGCCAGTTCGTTGGCGCGCGCGAGGGCTAGTTTAGTTGTAGGGTGTTAAGTTGAGGAACTGACTGTACAGGCCGTTGGTGTCGTAGGCTGCCACTTGGAACACATACAAGCCTTCGAGGTTTGCAAAGGTGTGTGATTCAGTCTTGTTGTCTTCGTATTGAATGTAGGTGAAGTCGGTTTGGCCTTGCTTTCGGTAACGCACTTCGTAGCCGCCTATTTCCGGTAGCGTGATTGGTTCGCCATTCTCTCTTTCGGTGGGGGCTTTCCAAATAAGAAGTACTTGCCCGCTCACCCAGCCCTCTGTGGGTTCTGGTGTAGGTGTAGGTGTGGGCGTCGGTGTAGGTGTGGGCGTTGGTACCGGCTCGGCGCCTGGTACATAGGGATTTTTTGCACCGCCACCACAGGCGCTGGTGAGCGCTACTAGGGTGAGTAGTGTTGCGAGTGAGTACCTATATCGCATTTTGTATCCGTTTTCCGTACATCGTTATGTCGAATGGGAATGTGCCTGTCATGGGTTACTTTGGCAATGGATTTAGGCGCCAAAGCGGCAAAATGTGACAGGCCTCAATAGGCTGTAAGCTTTTTCGACAAGATCTGGTTACGCATTTAATTAATGTGGCTTAGCCAGAGATAACGGTGATGTCATGCTTTTTTATTAAATCGTAAAACGTAGGGCGAGTGATGCCTAACAGTTTTGCCGCGGTGGAGATATTGTTGTCGGTCATGCACAGTGCGCGGGTGATGGCGCCCTTTTCTGCGTCGTTGCGGACTTGGCGTAAATTCAAACTCAGCTCAACTTCTTGGCAAAGGCCAAGGTCATCGCAATTGATCATTTTACTGTCGGCCATGATCACAGCGCGTTTTATTTTATTTTCCATTTCGCGCACGTTACCCGGCCATTCGTAAGCTTCAATGGCGGCTATGGCGTCTGTGGTGAAGTCGGTGATGACCTGTTCGTGCTCTTTGGCAAATTGACGTTTGAAGTGGCGCGCCAATAAGACCTTATCGCCATCGCGCTGGCGTAGCGGCGGTATATCGATAGTGATTTCACTGATGCGGTAATAGAGGTCTTCTCTAAAGCTGCCGGCGGCAACCATATCTTTTAGATTTTTATTGGTGGCGCAAATCACCCGTACATCGACGCTAATTTCGGCTCG
The DNA here is from genome assembly GCF_042853465.1 of Simiduia litorea. Classification (GTDB taxonomy): domain Bacteria; phylum Pseudomonadota; class Gammaproteobacteria; order Pseudomonadales; family Cellvibrionaceae; genus Simiduia; species Simiduia litorea. The sequence continues at coordinate 627,879 of NZ_AP031497.1, forward strand.
ACCGCCTACGCGCTCAATGACCCGCTCTTGTAAAAAGCGCAGTAATTTGGCTTGTAGGTTGAGTGGCATATCGCCAATTTCATCGAGAAATAAGGTGCCGCTGTTGGCTGTTTCAATCTTGCCGAGGGTTTGTTTGGCTGCGCCGGTGAAGGCGCCTTTTTCGTAGCCAAATAACTCGCTTTCAATCAAATTTTCGGGCACTGCGGCACAGTTGATGGCGACGAAGCGTTGCTCATTGCGCGGACTCAGTTGATGAATGGCGCGCGCCATGACTTCTTTGCCGGTGCCGCTTTCGCCCAGCAGGCAGCAGGTGACGTTGGCCGGCGCAATTTTTTCTAGTGTGCGGCAAATTTTCAGCATGGCCGGGTCGTTAGTGAGCAAGCCTTCTAGTGGCTGTTGGCGCTGAGTTTGCAGGCGCCTATTTTCTTGTTCTAAATGGTGGATGTGAAACGCGCGCTGGACGATGAGGTCTAGTGAGTCTGGGTCGACCGGTTTTTGATAGTAGTCGTAGGCGCCCATGCCGATGGCGGCGATGGCGTGCTCTTGATCGGTTTTACCGGTCATGACAATAATTTTTGTGGTGGGCGAGATGCGTAAAATGTCTTTTACGCACTTAAAGCCTTCTGCGGTGCCATCTGGATCGGGTGGTAAACCGAGGTCTTGGATGATCACGGCTGGCTCGTGTTTTCTGACCGCAGTGCTGGCGTCGTCTCGGGTCTCAGCGAAGATGGTTTCATATTGGTCGAAATGCCAGCGCAGTTGATTTTGCAGGCCGCGGTCATCTTCGACGATGAGCAATATGGGTTTGTCTTCGGGTTTATTCATCTTGGCTTTGCTTCCCTAGCTTGCAAAAGGTGTTGGTTCTAAAACGGGCAGGGTGAATGTCACTTTTGTGCCCTTACCGACTTCTGAAAATACATCTAGCGTTCCGTCTAGCTCTTTTATGTACTCGCGGGATAGGTATGCACCAATGCCCATGCCCTTGCCCGACTTGGTGGTGTCGAAGGGTTTGAACAGGCGGTTGTTGATGAAGTCCCAATCCATACCACAGCCAGTATCCTGAATGGTGATGCAGGCGGTGTTGTTATCGACGCTCAGTGTAACATGCACACCGCCATCTTCGTCGGTTGCATCGAGCGCGTTTTTGATGAAGTGGCTGATGGTCATCACCAAGCGCACTTCATCGGCGTGAATGGTGTGGGTGGTTTTATCCAGTTTGCTGGTGAGTTGTTGCTTGCCTGAGCGACATTCTTCGATCGCTTGGCGCACGGCATCGGTGATTTTAATTTCTTCGATTAATTCGTTTTTACCGCGCTTTAGTTTTTTCAACAGGTTGCGCATACGCTCTACCGAACTGTCGATAGTGCTGATGGCGTCGTCGAAAAAGGCGGGGTTGTGCTTATGCTTTTCGGCGTTTTTTACCACCAGTGCCTGCTGGGCGATTAAGTTATTGAGGTCGTGAATAATAAAGGCCACTAGCTTATTGTAGGTGTCGAATTGACGGTTCTCCGCTAACTGCTCAGATTGCTGGTGCAGTTTCAGGTAGCTGGCCAGCTGTCGGCCGGTGGTTTTAAGTAGGTCTAAGTCTTCCCAAGTTAATAAGCTGCTCGTTTGCGGTTCGCTTAAGGCCATAAAGCCGATCAACTCTTTACCGGCAATAAGCGGAAAGATAAGCCAGAGTTCGTGAATGTTTTCCGCCCAAAGTGGCAGTAGTTCATTGTGCTGGCTAAGGGTTTGGTTATCTTTTGCCGCGGGAAAGTAAATCCATTCTGCTTCCAGCATATTTTTGCAGAAGGGGCTATTAGCAGGCTCTTTTGCGAGGTGCAGTTGGCTGTTGATGGAGAGTTGGAATACCGGCACAAATTGATCTGATTTACGTATCCAAAGCGCACCGCCCAAGGCTTTGGTAATAGATGCGGCGGCGAGAAAAGCCCGTTCGTTGGCCTCTTCCTCATTGGCCGGCAGGGCTAAGAAATTGATCAGCCTTAGCCACTCGCTGCGGTAATCGTATTTGTGGCGGAATAAGTGTTTGTTGATTTGTACAGATAGGCGGGCCCGTAAACGCGAGCTCATCATCAGCGTGACAATCATCAGCGTGGCGGCAATGAGCACCAAGCTATAGACCACCGAGCCCCAGTTGCCACCGTAAATTCGCACATAATAGCCGCCCAGTGAGAGCACCATAAACAAGCTACCAACGGCGACCAGTGAGGTGGTGTAAAAGGCGATGGGGCGCGATAACACGAGGTTGGCTGGCAGCGGGCCCTGCTGGCCCAATACCTGGCTGCCGAGTGCAATAAATAAACACACGCCGATGGACACGGCCGCGCGCGACTGCCAGAGCAGCGGGTCGTACTCTTGGAAAATGATGGCGTGACTATAGAGGTACACATCGTAAAGAAACAGCGCGCCAAGGCTGATGGTAATGAGTTTATTTTGGCGATTGTTTTCGGTGGCATAGCGATAGGCTTGCTCGACACATACCAAGCAGGCAACCGAGAGCAGTAGGGCCACCCAGGTTGAGACGTGGTAGAGCGGTTCGAATTCATTAATGGCCGCGAGCAGCACCAGCCCCGTGGCAGGCCAGCTAATGGCAAACAGTATGTTTAGGCTTGTGGGCAATTTATGCCGATTGGTGCGCGTGAGCATGTGCCGTAAGGCGAGTGTCCAGGCGGCAAAGTGCAGGCATTCAATGACTAAAATATAGTAGGGTGAAAGCGCGAAGTTACTGAAGGTGAGGGCTATGGCGACTAAGTTGACGCCGTGGATGACGGCCGCACCGGCAAAGCCAAATAGCTGGGGGTTTTTGCGTCGGCCGGCAAACAGTACCCCCGCGAGTACCCAAGCTAGGATGGCGGCACATAGAAAGGCCGTGAGCGATACCTGTGAAAACTCCATTATATTTGTCGTCCGTGAAGCAAGGGCTAGGGTTTGTTACTGGTTATTCGTTTGGTGCCACGAGCGCTAAATTGTACCGCTCGTGAAAGGAAGCAAATTTTACCTACTCGGCAACAGGCTCTAGTCTAACGGGTCTGCGTATTTGTACAAATGCCGCCGGGCCGAACTATAGTCAAATCGGGCACTGGATTGGGGGATGTGGCGGCTAATCTTCCCAATTGGTGACAGGAGTCTCGTCAAGTGGGCTTTGGGCGAGTAGAGTATCCATACCTTCACTTTTTATCGGTAGCTTTTCTTCTCTTAAACTATGGCCATAAATATTCTGCTAACGGACACTTCCTCCCCTTTAGGTATTGGCCTGAGAAATAAGTTTGAGTCCACCATCTTTCGATTTGTTGCCGAGCATCCTGCTGAGCTCAGCTGGCGGGATGAGTCGCAGGTGCGCGAATACCTAGCTGAGATAAAACCACATCTGGTACTAAACACCACCGGTTGGGGCGAGGGCGCGGCGATTAAGCCCGACTTGTTGGCCGATGGCGCCGAGTGTTTGGGGCGCTGCTTGGCGGGGTCTTCGGTCTCGGTATTACACTTGTCGAGTTATCGGGTTTTTCACGGAGAAGGCAAGGTCAGTCACACAGAGGTAGATGTACCGAAAGCGGCGAGTGATTTATCGAAAGCGTTTGCGCAAGCCGAGTCGGCCATTTTGGGAGCGCTAGAATCTTCTCTCGTGTTGCGTTCTAGCTGGGTGCTTTCTACTGAAGGCGGTAGTTTGTTGGCGCGTTTGCTGGCCGACTTTGACGCTGGCCGCTCTACGGTTATTAGCGAGCATTGGCGTGGCACGCCGGTGATGGTTAATGATGTGGTGCGCGCGGTTTACGCGGTTACGCAGCAAATTATTTACGGGGCTAATAACTGGGGTGTGATGCATTTCGGCAGTAGTGATGTGTGTTCTGAATCCGTTTTTGCCCATAAAGTTCAGGATATGGTGCAAGCAGAAACGGGCCGGCTTTTACGGCTGGAGGATATTGAAACAGAAACGGATAATAGTGCTGTTTTAGAGGTGCGACGCCTGCGCGATTGTTTTGGTTTGCAGCCTAGGAGCTGGCGCCAAGGTTTGCGCCCAGCGGTTCGACGCTGGTTAGAGCAGCGCAGTCTATTAGCGGAGGCTGACGCTACGCTGGTGGAAAATGATTAAGTGTATACCTGAGCTGCTGTGGCTGCTTGAGCATAAAAAAACCCGCTAATGCGGGTTTTTTTATGCCGCGAGTGCGGATTATTAGTCTAGCTTTTCAAACACCAAGCAGGCGTTGGTGCCACCGAAGCCAAAGCTATTCGACATGGCGCGCTTAATCGCCACTTCTTTACGCTCGGTCAAAATGTTTAAGCCTTTGGCCGCTTCATCTATCGCGGTGATGTTCGCGCTGGCACACAGAAATTTGTTTTCCATCATCAGCAAGCAGTAAATTGCCTCTTGTACGCCGGTGGCACCTAGTGAGTGACCCGTGAGTGATTTAGTTGAGCTGATGGCGGGCGATTTTTCGCCAAATACGGCTTGAATTGCACCTAGCTCGGCCATGTCACCTACCGGTGTGGACGTGCCGTGTGAGTTGATGTAGTCGATGTCGCCGTTAACCGTGGACATGGCCATTTTCATGCAGCGCTGTGCGCCCTCGCCCGAGGGGGCAACCATGTCGTAGCCGTCTGACGTGGCACCGTAGCCTACCAGTTCTGCGTAAATTTTCGCGCCGCGCGCTTTCGCGTGCTCGTATTCTTCTAAGACCAAACAGCCACCGCCGCCGGCAATGACGAAGCCATCGCGCTCGGCGTCGTAGGCGCGTGACGCTTGCTGTGGGGTTTCATTGTATTTGGTGGAGAGTGCGCCCATAGCGTCGAACAGTGCTGTTAGGGTCCAGTGCTCTTCTTCGCCGCCGCCGGCAAAGACGATGTCTTGCTTGCCCATTTGGATCAACTCCATGGCATTGCCAATGCAGTGGGCGCTGGTGGCGCAGGCAGAGGAGATGGAGTAGTTGTAGCCTTTGATTTTAAACGGCGTGGCCAAGCAAGCCGAAACCGTCGAGCCCATGGTTTGGGTGACGCGGTAAGGGCCGACGCGTTTAATGCCTTTTTCCCGCGCTATGTCGGCAGATTCCACCAAGTTAGCAGATGAGGCGCCGCCGGAGCCCATGATGAGGCCGGTGCGCTCGTTGGAGACTTGCTCTTCGGTCAGTTTGGCGTCTTCGATCGCCTGCTTCATCGCTACGTAAGAGTAGCCGGCGGCATCGCCCATGAAGCGCAAGGTCTTGCGATCTATGTGTTCTTTCAGGTCGATATCTACAACGCCAGCCACTTGGCTGCGAAAGCCCATGTCCGCATATTCTTGCTTGAAGCGAATGCCTGAGCGGCCTTCGCGCAGAGCCTCGACAACGGATGCTTTGTCAGTTCCGATGCAGGAAGTGATGCCTAAGCCGGTAACTACTACGCGTTTCATAAGTGACCTCTGAAGTGAAGTTAGGTCGAGCGCCGTCGAAAGGTGCGAGCGCTCGATCTAGCAATTATCGCACAAGAGTGCGATAGCTGCTTTTGGATTGCCAATGCAATTGAATGTTATTAGAAGGCGTCTGTGTTGCCAAATAAGCCGACGCGCAAATCTTTGGCGAAATAGATGTCTTTGCCGTCAACGGATACGCGGCCATCGGCGATACCCATGATGAGTTTGCGCTCGATCACGCGCTTCAAGTTGATGTGGTAGGTGACCTTCTTCGCTGTTGGCAAAATCTGGCCGGTAAACTTCACTTCACCTGAACCCAGTGCGCGACCGCGACCTGGATTGCCTTTCCATGCCAGGAAAAAGCCAACTAACTGCCACATGGCATCTAAACCTAAGCAGCCTGGCATCACTGGGTCGCCAGGGAAGTGGCAGTCGAAAAACCAAAGGTCTGGGTTGATATCGAGCTCGGCGACAATTTCACCTTTGCCAAATTCACCGCCTTCCGCAGAGATATGCACGATGCGGTCGAGCATGAGCATGTTGGGGATAGGAAGTTGGGCGTTGCCCGGGCCAAACATGCGGCCATGGCCACACTCGAGTAAATCGTCGCGTGTGTAGGCATTCTTTCTGTCAGCAGGGATCATATATCGCCTTTCATCGTGGTGGGGCCAAAGCCCAGTCTACAAAGCCCGCCATTCTACCGGCTGAGGAGTGGTTGTCTAGCCTAGATCTTAGGCCAAACAGCGGGTCAATGGTCGCGCGCTACGCTGAAATTGGCCAGATCGACCAAGGCCTGTTTGTAGTTGGACTCAGGCAAAACGGCCAGTTTGGCGATGGCTTCTTGCGCTTGGTACTTGGCCGCCTCAAGGGTGTAGGCTGAGCCGCCAGTGGCGTGAACGACCTCAACCACGGCGCTGAGTAGGCTGGCATCGCCATCGCGAATGGCTTTTTTTATCAGTTGCTGCTGGTTGGCGTCGCCTTTTTCTATCGCGCGCAACAGGGGTAGTGTGGGTTTGCCTTCGGCCAAGTCATCGCCCACATTCTTACCCAATGTGGCGGCGTCGCCTTCGTAATCTAGGGCGTCGTCAACTAGCTGGAAGGCAAGACCTAAGTGGTAACCATAGGCCCTGAGTTGCTCTTGCATGGTTTTCGGTGCACCCGCAAGAACCGCCGCTGCTTCACAGGCGGCCTCAAATAGTGCGGCGGTCTTCTTGTGAATAACGGTGTAGTAATCGGCTTCGCTAATGTCGGGGTTTTTGGCGTTGACTAGCTGTTGCACTTCGCCTTCGGAGATGATGTTGGTGGTGTTGGCGAGAATATTCATGATATCCATGCTGCCGATACCCACCATCATCTGAAAGGCGCGGGAGTAGAGAAAGTCGCCCACCAGTACCGAGGGCGCGTTGCCCCATTGCGCATTAGCAGTGGGGCGTCCGCGGCGCAGCGCCGACACATCGACCACATCGTCGTGTAGCAACGTGGCTGTGTGGATAAATTCGATAATGGCAGCCAGATCAAGGCGTGCGTCCTTTTTATAGTCGAGCGCGTTGGCACATAGCAGCACCAGCAGAGGGCGCAAGCGCTTACCGCCTGCTTCTACTAAGTAGTGGCCAATATTCTCCACCAGCCCTACATCTGAGTGCAGTTGCTTGATAATCAGTTGGTTGACCTGCTCGAAATCAGCGGCAACGGCTTTGTGGAAAGACAACATAGAAGTTTCACTCTGCAGGCCTGGGCGGTTGGCATGCTAGGCAGGGTGAGTGGGGGTGTCAAGGTTAGTGAATAAGTATGACTTAAGGAGGTTGCGGTTAGCTGGTCGATGAAGTAGAATCGCGCACCCTGAAATTGCACACGACGCAAGTTGATAAAATGCAAGCCTGACAGTAGGTGCGCTACTTCGTGTCGTCCAGTTTTGTGAATTGGAGCGGAAATATGTACGCAGTATTTGAAAGCGGTGGTAAGCAGCACCGTGTGATCGAGGGTGAAACCCTTAAGCTAGAAAAGATCGAAGTTGCCACCGGCGGCAAGATCGAGTTCGATAAAGTGCTATTGGTTGCCAATGGCGACAAAGTTTCTTTGGGTGAGCCTGTTGTTAAAGGCGCACTGGTTACCGCAGAAGTTGTAAGCCACGGCCGCGCTGACAAGGTAAAAATTGTTAAGTTCCGTCGTCGTAAGCACTCGATGAAGCGTCAAGGTCATCGTCAGTGGTTCACCGAAGTTAAAATCACTAGCATCAAAGCTTAATTAAAGGAGTATTGACTCATGGCTCACAAAAAAGCTGGCGGTAGTACCCGTAACGGTCGCGATTCCGAAAGTAAACGTCTTGGCGTAAAGCGCTTTGGCGGTCAGGTAGTATTAGCAGGTAACATCTTGGTTCGTCAGCGCGGAACGCGTTTCCACGCAGGTGAGAACGTTGGTGTTGGCAAGGATCACACCTTGTTCGCCAAGGCTACCGGTGAAGTGAAGTTTGAAGTAAAAGGCGCTAACAACCGTAAATTCGTCAGCATTATTCCTGCTGCCTAATTTCGGCGTATAGCTCTTGGTTTTACGGAAAGCCCTGTCGTCCGCGATGGGGCTTTTTGCGTTTTAGTCTTTATGTAATTTTTCAGCTGTGTGCTGGCAAATACCGCCCATTGCGGCAGGAGTAACGTGTGAAGTTTGTTGATGAGGCGCCCATTTTTGTAGCCGCCGGTAAAGGTGGTAACGGCTGTCTGAGCTTTCGCCGTGAAAAATTTGTCGAAAACGGTGGCCCGGACGGTGGCGACGGTGGCGATGGCGGCAGTGTGTATTTGGAAGGCGATGCCAGCCTCAACACGCTAATCGATTATCGCTACCAGCCGAAATATCGCGCCGCCGATGGCGAGAAGGGTCGTCCGGCGCAGTGCACGGGCGCCAAAGGCGAGGACGTGATTTTAAAGGTGCCGGTAGGTACCACGATTATCGATGCTGAAACCAACGAAATTCTGGGCGACATCAAGGCTGCTGGTGAGCAGTTGATGGTGGCGCACGGTGGCTGGCATGGTTTGGGCAACTTGCGCTTTAAGAGTTCCACCAATCGCGCGCCGCGCAAGACCACGCACGGTAGCGAGGGGCAGCAGCGCACCTTGAAGCTCGAGTTGAAGGTGTTGGCTGATGTCGGTTTGCTTGGCTTGCCCAACGCCGGCAAATCGACCTTTATTCGCGCCGTTAGCTCGGCTAAGCCGAAGGTGGCGAACTATCCGTTTACCACCTTGGTGCCCAACTTGGGTGTGGTTAAAGTGCAAGCGCACCGCAGTTTTGTGGTGGCGGATTTGCCTGGCCTGATTGAAGGTGCCTCAGAGGGTGCCGGCTTGGGTATTCGGTTCTTGAAGCATTTAACCCGCTGCCGCGTGCTGCTGCACCTTGTGGACATGGCGCCGTTTGACGAATCTGATCCGACTGAAAATGCGCTGGCTATCGCCAAAGAGTTGGATGCTTTTAGCCCAACTTTGGCCGAGCGCGAGCGTTGGTTAGTGTTAAACAAAGCCGATTTGTTGCCGGAGGCTGAGTTCAATACGCGCTGCGATGCGCTCATTGAAGCGATGGATTGGCAGGGCCCGGTGTTTAAAATTGCGGGTATTAATCAGCAGGGTACCGACGAGTTAGCGGGTCGCTTGATGGATCACCTGGAAGCTGTTTGGGAGGCTGAAGAGGAAGATCCTGATAAGGCAGAGGCTGAGCTTCAAGCGCAAGAGCAAATGCAGCGCGAGGCGCGCGAGCGCATTGCTGAGCTGCGCGAACGCTATCATGCGCGCAAGGCCGAGCGCAAAGCGGCGGGTGAAGATGGTGGCGATGACGATGATTGGAATGAGGACGACTACGACGTCGAGTTTGTCTACGAGCCTTAGTCTGAGGCGGCTTCGTACGACAAAAACACAATGTTAATTTACCAACACGAAGGACAGGAGTTTCATGGATACCGGTGGTAAACGTACTGAAATCGTCAATAAGCAACGCTGGGTTGTGAAAATTGGCAGCTCGCTGTTGACCAATAATGGCCAGGGTTTGGATAGACCGGCTATTGCGGGATGGGTTGAGCAGATGGGCCGTTTACGAGCGCAGGGTATTGAGCTTGTATTGGTATCTTCCGGTGCGGTTGCCGCCGGTATGCGGCGCTTAGGTTGGACTGCGCGGCCCCATGAGATGCATAAATTGCAGGCGGCAGCAGCTGTGGGGCAGATGACCCTTGTGCACAATTACGAAAAAGAATTTCTTAAGTACGACCTTCAGACTGCGCAAATTTTATTGGTGCACGACGATCTTGCTTCGCGCGAGCGCTATCTCAACGCCCGCTCTACCATCAACACTCTGATTGAATTGGGTGTGGTGCCTGTTGTGAACGAAAATGACACGGTGGTCACCGAGGAGATTCGCTTCGGTGATAACGATACCTTGGGCGCCTTGGTGGCCAACTTAGTCGAAGCTGATGTATTAATTTTGCTCACCGATCAGGACGGCATGTTCGATGCGGATCCGCGTTCAAACCCGAATGCGAAAATGCTTGATCGTCTACCTGCGTCAGACGAGCGTTTAGATGCTATGGCTGGTGAGGGCGGTGCTCTCGGTCGCGGTGGTATGGTGACGAAGGTGCGAGCAGCAAGGTTGGCGGCGCGCTCGGGCACGCATACGGTTATTGTTGGTGGCCGCATCGATAATGTCATTGATCGGTTATCGAAGGGCGAGGAATTGGGTACCCTTTTGTTGGCCGATGAGGAGCCAAAGACCGCGCGTAAGAATTGGCTAGCCGGGCATTTGCAGACCTGTGGTGAGTACATTATTGATGACGGTGCGGCCCATAGTCTGCGCACTCAGGGCTCCAGTTTGCTGCCCGTGGGGGTCACAGGTGTGTTCGGTACGTTTAACCGGGGTGATATGGTTCTGTGTTTGGATTCAGAGGGTAACGAAGTGGCCCGTGGACTGTCGAATTACAGTGCCCTCGACTCCCGTCGGATCGCAGGTTTACCTAGCGATGAGATTGAGGGTGTGCTGGGCTATGTGGATCAGGTGGAGCTTATTCACCGCGATAACCTGGTGTTAAGTCTGATTTAACGCTTAATGAGCCTGTCGTTTGTTCGAAAAAGCCTCCGAATTCGGGGGCTTTTTTATTGCCGAAGATAAGGCGGCACACGCTTAGCTGTTAGGCGGGTGGCTGCCCCCTGAGCGGACATAAAAAAACCGGCGTGAGCCGGTTTTTTTAGATCATCACAAAAACGGTCAAATTAAGCAGCGAGTGCTTTGATTTGGGCGTTCAAGCGGCTCTTATGACGAGCTGCTTTGTTTTTGTGAATGATGCCCTTGTCCGCAATGCGGTCAAGAACAGGTACAGCTGCGGCAAAAGCCGTGGTAGCTGCAGCGTGATCACCAGCTTTGATCGCTGAGAGCACTTTTTTCAAATATGTGCGCGTCATGGAGCGCAGGCTGGCGTTGTGCTTACGAGCCTTCTCGTTCTGACGAGCACGTTTTTTAGCTTGGGGTGAATTAGCCACCGTATTGCTCCTGTGAATAACTTGGTACAAATCTAGGACGCGACATTATGCGCATTTTCAAAACGATGTCAACATTGATTTGGCCTTTGGCATTTTGATCAGCCCGGCACTAGGCTTAGTTGGGTGGGCAATATTAATTAGATGGGCGGTAGTTGTTGATGGGCAAGCCTGGTATGCAGAAGATCCCTAAGCAAATGTTGCAGAAAGGGATGTTTATCGAGGAGTTTTGTGGCTCTTGGATGGAGCACCCCTTTTGGCGCAGCCGCTTCGTGCTTGCCTCGGATGACGACCTTGCGCGCATTTTACAAAGCTCAATCACGGAGCTGTGGATCGATCCCGCTAAAGGCTTGGGTTTGTCTGACGCAGAGGAGCGCGCACTGCCGGCGGTCGAAGAGCCAAATTTGGAGCAAATGGCGGCATCTGCAGCTAAGGCTAAGCCACAGCGGGTTTCAATGAGCGAGGAGTTGGCCCGCGCCGCTCAGATTTGTGATAGGGCGCGCACTGCTGTAGAGCAGATGTTTTCTGAGGCGCGTATGGGTAAGGCGGTGGACGCGGAGCACTGTAAGGCGATGGTAGAGGAGATTTCGACCTCAGTCAGCCGCAACCCCAGTGCTCTAATTAGTCTGGCGCGATTGAAAACCGCAGATGAATACACCTATATGCACTCAGTTGCGGTGTGTGCGCTGATGATCGCCTTGGCGCGAGAGCTTGCCTTGTCCGAGGCTCAAGTCAAAGAGGCTGGTTTAGCAGGTCTGCTGCACGATATGGGCAAAGCGCTGATACCCATGTCGATTCTCAATAAGGCGGGCAAGCTCACAGATGAAGAGTTTGATATCGTCAAGCAGCATCCTATGAAGGGATATGAATTATTGGTGGAAGCCGGTAATGCCGGCGAAGAGGTTATGGATGCCTGTTTGCATCATCACGAAAAGACGGACGGTAGCGGCTATCCGCACAAGTTGCGCGACGTCGATATCAGTTTGATCGCTAAGATGACGGCCGTGTGCGATGTCTACGATGCCATCACCTCTAATAGGCCCTATAAAAAAGGCTGGGACCCAGCCGAGTCGATAAAAAAGATGGCTGAGTGGAGTAAGGGGCACTTCGATGAAACGGTTTTTCAGGGTTTTGTTAAAAGCCTGGGTATTTACCCCGTTGGCTCTTTGGTTCGCCTGCAGTCTAATCGTCTGGCGATTGTCGTGGAGCAGAGTCCAGGCGCGCTATTGAAGCCCAAGGTGAAAGTGTTCTTTAGCGTGGCAAACAACACCCGTATTGCCCCTATCTTGCTCGATTTGGCTTCGAGTAAGGTGGATGAGAAAATTGTGGGCCGCGAGCCTACGGATAAGTGGGCCTTTAAGGATCTCGATGAGTTGTGGCAGGTTGAATAGTGCTGCGCGCTGACAGGGTAAGGCAGAGGGGTTAGTGCCTGCTGCGACTTAGCCTGTGTCGTTAGTTAGTGTTTGCTAATGGTTTCTACTCGATTTTGGCTACTTTCGTCGCATGAATAATAAAATCTTGCTGGTGAGGTCTCTTTGCCGCTGACACCCGAGGTGGCTGTTTTTCTTGAGTTAATGCGTTCATAGCAAGGTTTTCTGGGGTGTGGGCTGCTTCCGTTTCTACGCTTGTGTATTGTCGCTGCCAATAAACCGGTAAACTCGCTGCCTTTAAATTAACGTAGACATGTTTTGTGAGTGACGCCCCCCTCAAACCTCCGGTCGGCCCCAAAGCTCAGCACGGCTTGCTGAGAGCTAGCAGTGTCGTGTCTTCGATGACGTTTATGTCGCGTATTTTGGGTTTGGTGCGCGATATCGTCTTTGCGCGCTTTATCGGTTCGGAAGCAGGTGCAGACGCCTTCTTTGTCGCGTTTAAAATTCCAAATTTCCTGCGCCGCTTGTTTGCCGAGGGGGCCTTTGCCCAAGCCTTTGTGCCGGTGCTCTCAGAATACCGGTCGAATGGCAGCCATGCGGCGGTGAAGGAGCTGGTCAACGCTGTAGCGGGCTGCCTAGGCTCAGCCTTGTTCGTACTGACGGTGCTCGCTTGCGTCGCGTCGCCAGTGGTGGCGTGGTTGTTTGCGCCAGGCTTCGCCGGTGACGCGGTGAAGTTTGCCTTGGTGAGCGATATGATTCGCATCACCTTTCCTTATCTGATGTTAATTTCCCTCACAGGCTTCGCCGGCGCGATTTTAAATAGCTATGACCGGTTTGCGATTCCGGCGATTACCCCGGTATTTTTAAATATCACCTTAATCTTCGCGGCGTTGGTGGCGTCAGATTGGTTCGCTGTGCCAGTGATGGCCTTGGCTTGGGGGGTGTTTGTTGCCGGCTGTGTCCAACTGATGTTCCAGCTACCTTTCTTGGTGCGTATGCATTTGCTGCCGGTGCCGAGCCTAAATTTTAGGCACCCAGGCGTAAAACGCGTGCTTACGTTGATGGTGCCGGCGCTGTTTGGTGTGTCGGTAAGCCAGATCAACCTGTTGCTTGATACGGTGTTGGCGTCCTTCCTGCCCACGGGATCTGTGTCTTGGCTGTATTATTCCGATCGCCTAGCCGAGTTGCCGCTTGGGGTGTTTGGGGTCGCTATTGCCACTGTGATTTTGCCGAGCTTGTCCCGCCAGCATACTGGGGTAAATACCGAAAAGTTTTCCGCCACCCTGAATTGGTCGCTACGGATGGTGCTGCTAATTGCCTTGCCGTCGACGCTGGCGCTGTTGCTCTTGGCAAACCCTATTCTCACCACATTGTTCATGTACGGTAAAACCACCGCCCAAGATATTGCTATGTCGACAGCGAGCTTGCAGGCCTATGCCGCCGGCTTGACGGCGTTTATGTTAATCAAGGTCTTGGCGCCGGGGTTTTACGCACGCCAAGACATGAAGACGCCCGTTCGCATCGGTATTATCGCGATGGTGGCCAATATGGTGTTGAATTTGTTATTTGTGGTGCCACTTTATCATTACTGTAATTTAGGCCATGTGGGGCTAGCATTAGCGACCTCCGTGTCGGCGCTGTTGAATGCATGGCTTTTATTCAAAGGCTTGCGTTCGAAGCAAGTACTTACTCTAGATGGCGAGTGGCTCAAGCACGGCGGGCGCATGTTGTTGGCGAATATGGCGATGGCAGCGGTGTTGTTAACGGGCTTGGCCATGGCGCCGTCTTGGGCTGAATTGCCCTGGTTGATGCGGGCGCTGAATTTAACCTTGATTTGCTGTGCGGGGCTTTTCGCGTATATCGCGGTGTTGACGCTTGCAGGTTTGAGAATGAGACATTTAAAGAATCACTGAGGATTTGAGCATGGCACAGCAAGATGATGCCTTTTGGGCGCTGGTGGAAAAGTTTATAGAGCAAGCTAACGATGCGCCCGAGACCTTGGGTTTAACTGAGGTGGGCGGTGCACTGCTGTGCGCGGCGGCAAGGTTTAACGCCTACGCACTGGCGGCCAGCTCGATAGATCGCAAGTCCTTCAAGGAGGACTTTGATCAGTCTTTGAGCGATTACAGTCAGCAGTTCAAGGCGTTGTTGGCTGAAGATCTTGCGGACTACGGTGAAAACTACAAGGTGCTGATCGGCAATAAAGACGAGGACGAGCAGGCCGATGCTTGAATTAACGGACCTCATTTTTATCTTCGGCATCTTTTGGTTCGGCTGGTATAGCCTACAAGTGGCGAGGTTGAAGGAGTTATCGGTAAAAGCAGTACATCGCCGCTGCGAAGAGCAAGGTGTTCAGCTGTTGGATAGCACCGTTGTGCTGCACAAGCTCAGTGTGGCGCGCGATCCCAACGGCTGGGTGCGTATTCGGCGCATCTACAGCTTTGAATTTACCGCCACCGGCGAAGATCGAAATAACGGTTTGGTTAGCGTGCTAGGTAATCGGCTCGAGGCCATAGAGTTAGCGCCTCATCGAATCCATTAGACCCGCTTCGCTGACATCTCGCCGGCGACATCTGATAGACTGTCGCCCTTTTGGATAATAGGTTTGTAATGTCTGAGTCAAATAAGTTCAATAGTGTTGAATTGCAGGTGAGCTACGGGATTGGCCGCCAGATGGGAGAGCAGTTGATGTCCAATCCATTTGAAGGTTTATCGGCCGATGCCGTGGTTGAAGGCTTGGCGGATTTACTGGCTGGTAAGCACAGCCAAGTTAACGAGCAAAATTTGCAACAGGCATTTCAAGTGATCAGTGAGCGCATGCGTGCCAAGCAGGCTGAACAAGCCAAGGCGGCATCTGGCGCAGGTGAGGCTTATTTAGCGGAGAATGCTAAGCGCGATGGTGTTACCACGCTTGCTTCAGGCCTGCAGTACGAGGTGATTACCGAGGGCTCGGGCGCTAAACCATCGGCCAGCGCCACTGTGCGTACCCACTACCATGGCACTTTGATCGACGGCACTGTGTTCGACAGCTCTTATGAGCGCGGCCAGCCAGCAGAATTCCCCGTTAACGGTGTGATTGCGGGCTGGACTGAAGCGTTGCAATTGATGCCTGTAGGTTCTAAGTGGAAGTTGCACATTCCTTACCAGCTGGCCTACGGCGAGCGCGGCGCGGGCGGGGCTATTGCACCATTTTCTGCGCTGGTATTTGATGTGGAGTTGATCGATATTATCGGTTAATCGCCGTCCTACTGGGGCGGCAGGTGCTCGGTGCTTTGGCCTGAGTTATACTGCTGCCTCGTTAAATCTGGGTTCTTACGTGTCTCGTCAAGCCTTTGTTCATGGTCTGCATAATCTGCGCGATAGCCATCGCGGCAGTGTGTTAACTATTGGCTCTTTCGATGGCGTGCACTTAGGGCATCAAAAGATGCTCAAGCAGTTGCGCGATAAGGCCCAGGCATTGGGGGTGCACTCCACTGCGATGACCTTTGAGCCGCAGCCCCATGAATATTTTTCGGGCGAGCGCGCACCGGCACGGCTGATGCGCTTGCGCGATAAAGTGACGGCCTTGTTTGAGCAGGGGGTCGATCAGGTATTTTGCTTGCCGTTTAATGCCCAGCTTCGCCATCTAACTGCCGCCCAGTTTGTGCAGCAGGTGCTAGTGAATGGGCTGGCGGTTAAGTACTTGGTCGTTGGTGATGATTTCCGCTTTGGCTGCGATAGAGCCGGAGACTTTAATTTTTTACTGGCCGCTGGCGCACAGTTTGATTTTGGCGTTTGTAACACTAAAACGTTTAGTTTGGACGACACCCGAGTGAGCAGTACCCGTATTCGCGAAGTGTTAGAACAGGCTGATTTCGCTCAGGCAGAACAGTTGCTCGGTCGCCCTTACAGCATGACCGGCAAAGTAGTGCGTGGACAGCAGCTGGGCCGCACCATCGGCGTGCCGACGGCGAATGTGCACTTGCACCGCTATCGCTCGCCACTCAACGGTGTGTTCACGGTGCGAGTTGTTGTTGACGGCGTGTGTTTTCAAGGTGTGGCTAACGTCGGTGTTCGACCGACGGTGCTGGATGGCGCCAAACCAATTTTAGAAGTTCACTTGTTTAATTTTGCTGAGGACATCTACGGCAAAAATATTCAGGTGATATTTTGCAGCAAGCTGCGCGAGGAGCAAAAGTTCGCTTCTATTGATGCGCTTGCCGCACAGCTCCAATCAGATATCGAAGCTGGAAAAACCTACTTTAGTAAAACAGTAGATTAACTTTTTTGACAACCCTATAGAAACTATTGGCTTACAAACCATGACCGACTACAAGCCCACGCTAAACTTACCGCAAACCGATTTCGCGATGAAGGCAAATCTTGCCAACCGCGAACCGCAAACACTGAAGAAGTGGCAAGAAGGTAAGCTTTACGAAACCATTCGTCAGGCACGTGCTGGTGCTGAAAAATTTATTCTGCACGACGGCCCGCCGTACGCGAATGGCGACATTCATATAGGGCACTCGGTCAATAAAATTCTTAAAGACATTATCGTTAAGTCGAAAACATTGTCTGGTTTTGACGCGCCTTACGTGCCCGGCTGGGATTGCCACGGCTTGCCCATTGAGCACAACGTGGAAAAGAAAATTGGCAAGGCAGGCGTTAAAGTTGATGTTAAAACTTTTCGGCAGAAATGCCGCGAATATGCAGCTAAGCAGGTAGAAGGGCAGAAGGCCGATTTTATTCGCTTGGGCGTATTTGGCGATTGGGATAATCCCTACTTGACCATGGATTTCAAGTTCGAGGCCGACATCATCCGCGCCTTAGGTCGGATTGCCGAAAATGGCCATTTGATGCGCGGCTTTAAGCCTGTGTATTGGAGTGTGGTGGGTGGTTCAGCGCTGGCCGAAGCCGAAGTTGAGTACCAAGATAAAACTTCAAACTCTATTTATGTTCGCTATCCAGTGGCCGATCAGAATGATTTGGCCAAGCGCATCGGGACATTGCCCGGTAGCGGTAAGTTATCGGTGCTGATCTGGACCACCACGCCTTGGACTTTGCCATCTAGCCAAGCTGTGAGCGTCAATGCTGCGCTCGATTATGTGCTTGTACAGGCAGCCGACGAACGCATCATTGTTGCTGAAGCCTTGTATGAGGCTGTCATAAAGCAAATTGACGTGGCGCAAGCCGATGTTCTGCTACGTTTTCAAGGCGGCGAGTTAAACCAGTTGCAGCTATCGCATCCTTTTTATGCGAAAAATTTACCCGTGATTTTAGGTGATCATGTCACCACGGATGCCGGTACCGGTTGTGTGCATACAGCACCAGATCACGGTATGGATGACTTCGTGGTCGGTAAAGCTAATGGTATTGGCACCTTAAATTACATCGACGACGCTGGTAATTACCGCCCCCAGGTTGAGTATTTTGCCGGCGACCATGTGTATAAAGTTGACGATAAAGTTATCGACTTACTTAAAGAGCGCGGCGCACTCTGGTCGCACAGTAAAATAACCCATTCTTACCCGCACTGCTGGCGCACCAAAACACCGCTGATCTTCCGTGCAACACCGCAATGGTTTGTCAGCATGCAGCAAAATGGCTTGTTGAAAAATGTTCGCACCGCAGTAGAAGGTGTTCAGTGGTTCCCTGACTGGGGCCGTGCGCGTATTGATTCCATGCTGGATTCGTCACCTGATTGGTGTGTTTCAAGGCAGCGAACTTGGGGTGTACCTATCGCGTTATTTGTACACAAAGACACTCAAGAGTTGCACCCGGATACCGTCAGTTTGATCGAGCAAGTGGCGAAGAAGGTAGAGCAATCCGGTATGGATGCTTGGTTTGATCTAGACCCCAAAGAGTTACTCGGCGCGGACGCGGACAACTACACCAAGGTGTTAGATACGCTTGATGTATGGTTCGACTCGGGCGTGACGCACCATGCGGTATTGAATCGTCGCGAAGAGTTACAGTACCCAGCCGATTTGTACTTGGAGGGCTCAGACCAGCATCGCGGTTGGTTTCAGTCGTCAATAAAGACGGCCGTCGCGATTAATGGCAGCGCACCTTATAAAGCTGTGTTAACCCATGGCTTTACGGTGGATGAAAACGGACGCAAGATGTCCAAATCTATCGGTAATGTTATCCCGCCCCAGAAGGTGATGAACGACTTAGGCGCAGATGTTTTACGCCTGTGGGTGTCAGCCACAGATTTTAGTACTGAGATGAGCGTGAGCGACGAAATTTTACGCCGCACCGCAGACTCTTATCGTCGTATTCGCAATACCGCGCGCTTTATGTTGTCCAACCTTACAGGCTTTGAGCCAGCTAACCACGCTGTGGCAATGGATGATTTGTTGGCCTTAGATCGCTGGGCGGTTGAGCGCGCTGCCGAATTACAGGGTGAGATTTTAAAGGCTTACGATAAATATCAATTCCATCAGATCTACCAAAAGCTACATAATTTTTGTGTGGTGGATATGGGTGGTTTTTATCTGGATATTATTAAAGACCGACAGTACACCACGCAAGAAAATAGCTTGGCTCGTCGATCGGCTCAAACAGCTTTGCATCATATTGTTGAGGCCTTTGCCCGTTGGGTAGCGCCCATTTTGAGTTTCACTGCGGACGAAATGTGGGAATTTATTCCCGGTGCTCGCTCTGAGTCTGTATTTGTCGCCAAATGGTATGACTTTCCAAAAGCTAACTCGGCTAGCCTTTTGAGTAAGGCTGAGTGGCAGCAAATAGCCTCGGCAAAAAATGCCGTGAATAAAGTGCTTGAAGAGCGGCGCGCGGCCGGTGAATTGGGGGCTTCGCTTTCGGCTGAAGTTTCTTTGTTCGCTGCAGATGAACTGGCGGCCACGTTAGCGAAGTTGAAAAATGAACTTCGCTTTGTTTTGATCGCATCCCAAGCCGACTGTCAGTCCTTATCTGCCGCTACTGATTTTGCGCAGGACACCGAGGTGAAAGGGCTAAAAGTTATCGCTATTAAATCACAGCAGCCGAAGTGTGCGCGGTGTTGGCATTTCCGTGCCGATGTGGGTGCACATGCGGCGCATCCAGAATTATGTGAGCGCTGTGTTGATAACGTAACCGGCTCAGGTGAGGTGCGCCATTTTGCTTAAATTGAACAAGGCGGGCTTTTTGTGTTTGATCTACCTGTTGTCATTAGTTTTTGTTGGATTGGATCAAGTTACCAAAGCGATGGCAACCGAGCATCTCACCTATGCTCAACCAGTATTTGTGACCGCGTTTTTTGACTGGACTTTGCTGCATAATCCAGGTGCGGCGTTTAGTTTTCTTAGTGACCAAGGTGGTTGGCAGCGTTGGTTCTTCACGGCCATCGCAGCCGTTGTTAGCTTGGTTTTAGTGGTTTGGATCGCAAAACTGGGTGTGGCGAACCGCTGGGAATCTACTGCCTTAAGTTTAGTGCTAAGTGGCGCGGTGGGTAATTTAATTGATCGCGTGCAGCTGGGCTATGTGGTGGATTTTATTTCATTGCATTACGACGATCACTATTGGCCGGCGTTCAATATTGCCGATAGTGCCATTTGTATCGGCGTGGCTATGTTGTTGCTCGACATGTTGCGCCCTAAATCTGAATCTAAAAGTGCTGAGTGAATCCCTATGTCTGATAAAGTTGTTGCCGAGGGCAGCCAGTTAACGATTCATTTTTCATTAGCGTTGCGCGACGGCAGCGTGATTGATTCAAATTTTGATGCCAAGCCCGCAACATTTACCCTAGGCGATGGCAATATGCTGCAGGGCTTTGAGCGCTGTTTGATTGGTATGCGCGAAGGTCAGCGCGAGTCTTTCGTGGTACTGCCTGAGCATGGTTTCGGTCAATCGAACCCCAATAATGTACAGATTATACCGCGCACGGCGTTCGCCGCAGATATGGCGCTAGCGGAAGGGTTGGTGGTGTCTTTTGCTGATGCCCAAAAGGCCGAGTTGCCCGGTGTGATCAAAGCGTTTAACGTGGATCAGGTAACGGTAGATTTTAATCACCCCCTAGCTGGCCAAGATATTATCTTCGATGTGCAGGTGGTAAGTGTTGGGAGCGAAACTTAATGAGCTCATTGATGGGTGCGCAATCAAAAAAACCTGTAGAGATAAAGTTGGCTAACCCGCGTGGCTTTTGTGCCGGGGTTGATCGTGCCATCGATATTGTCAATCGTGCGCTCGATGTATTTGGTGCGCCCATCTATGTGCGTCACGAAGTTGTCCACAACAAGTTTGTTGTTGAAGATCTACGCTCAAGAGGCGCTATTTTTGTCGATGAGTTGGACGAGGTGCCGGACGACACGATAGTTATTTTTAGCGCCCACGGTGTTTCGCAAGCGGTGCGTAAAGAGGCGGACGCTCGTAAGTTAAAAGTATTTGACGCGACCTGTCCTCTAGTGACCAAAGTGCATATAGAAGTCACTCGTTACTCCCGCTCTGGTACCGAGTGCATACTGATCGGCCATCAAGGGCACCCCGAAGTTGAGGGCACCATGGGGCAATATGAGCGTATTAATGGCGGCGGTATCTACCTCGTTGAAGATGAGCTGCACGTGGCTAATCTCGAGGTAAAAGACCCGGATAATCTCGCGTATGTGACCCAAACAACCTTGTCTATGGATGATACGGCCTTGGTTATTGATGCGCTACGAGCCAAGTTCCCGAACATCAAAGGCCCAAAGAAGGACGACATCTGCTACGCCACCACTAATCGCCAAGATGCGGTTAAGCAGCTTGCGCTTGAGTGTGACCTAGTGTTGGTTGTCGGCTCTGTTAATAGCTCTAACTCCAATCGCTTGCGCGAATTGGCTCAGCGCTGCGGTGCCGAGGCTTATCTGATTGATTCGGCTGAAGATATTTCTGAGGCGTGGTTGACGGCTAAGCGCTCTATTGGTGTAACGGCAGGCGCTTCTGCGCCAGAAGTCCTAGTGCGCCAAGTGATAGCGCGGTTAGAGCAATTTGGAGCCCAAACCCCAGAGGAGATGTCTGGCGCAGTCGAGACCATTGCGTTTTCTTTGCCAAAAGAACTGCGTTGATAGTTTGTGACTCGCGTCACAAACTGCGTTTTCTGCTTCAAATAGCCTATCGCTGGTCGCAATACCTATCCGTTTATCGCCCTCTGGCGGTGCTCTTGTAGCTCCTCTGTTATAAAGGTTCCTATGAAGAAAACATTTGGCTTTACCATAATCGAATTGATGATGACGTTGTTAATAGCGTTCATCCTCATTGGGGCGGGCGTTCCGGCGCTGAATGACTTTGTGTCTGATCGGTCTCTTGCGTCCGAGATCAGTCGCTTCAATATTGCTCTATCAATGGCGCGATCAGAGGCCATTACACGTGGCAGCAACGTTGTTGTATGCCCATCTGCTAATGGCACTAGCTGCGTCGCATCTAACGACTGGGCTGGCGGCTGGATTGTGTTTCGGGATGTTGTAGGCAATGGCTCGCCGGATTTGGGTGATGGTACCTGCGCAGCGGCTAGCGATTGCGTACTTCGTTTCGATCAAGGTATGAGCACTGGTGGTGTACTTACCGCAAACGCCAATTTGCTAAGTTTTAACAGAACTGGTGAGCGAGTTGGAGGCAGTTCTACTTTCTTTAAAATTTGTAACCCCAAAGCACATCAAGTTAGAAATATTACAATCGCTGCGTCTGGTAGTGTGTCTATCGTGTCATCGGTGGGAGTTTGCCCATGATTGTTATGAAGAAAGAAGCTGGAGCCACCATGATCGAACTCATGGTGGCACTATTTATCTTAGCCGTCGGTCTGCTGGGTGCGTTGGCGTTACAGATGAATAGTGTGCGCAGTAGCCAAAGTGCGGTTTTTACCTCAGATGCGCAGGTGGTAGCGGTGAATATGGCCGATCGCATTATGGCCTACAACAGTGTGTTGACGACCGACGAGGACGATGATTATGCGGGTATAAACACAACTGCTTTACCCGCAGATCCCAACTGTAAAGTTGCCGGTTGCAGCGCGGCAAACCGTGTAGCGTCTGACGTTAATGAATGGGGCAGAGAGCTTGCTTCGAGGCTCCCGGGTGGACAGGGAACAATAACTTACGCAGCTAATGTTTACACTATTTTGGTTATGTGGGATAGGGATAACACGGGCGCTAATGCAACCGGTTGCGGTGGTAACCCGGAAGTTGATTTAACCTGTTATCAGTTGGAGTTTCGCCTGTGATCATTTTATTTTCCAAGGCGTCACTAGGTCGTCAAGTTGGTATGACTCTTGTCGAGTTGATGGTATCCATCACCATTAGCATGATCATTATGGCCGGTGTGATTCAACTCTACTTTACTGCATCTCAAACTCAACGCTCGCAGGAAGGTGTTGCCCGCATACAAGAAAATATGCGTTATCTATTTGGTAAGCTTGAGGAGGATCTTACTCAAACTGGCCATGTCGGCTGTGTGCCATTTGAGGGAGGTGTAGGAGAGAGTGCTTTAATAAAAGTTCTTTTGTTGGATAAAAAGTCAGGGCTATTTGATTTTGAATATTTCATTAACGGCGCTGACGCCACTGGGCTACGTTCTTCCGATACCATAACACTTCGTTATTTTAGTGCATCTGGTCAGATCCCCCTCGAGGCTCCCGGTATGGCCGATGTGAGCTCCGCTTTTGTGTTGGATGATGCTGATCCGAGGTACGCCTTGTTAGAGAGAGGTGATATAGCGCTTATATCAGATTGTTCGTTTGCCGATGTATTTATGATTACCAATGATCCCACTGCGTCGGGTGGCACGATAGAGCACGCTATCGGTGTGACTGTGGATGGTCAGTCCAATATCAGCGCGGATTTTCAAAAGCCATATGGCCTAGAGGCACCCAACGGGAGTTCCGCTTATCTATTTGGCGGCAGCTCAGCCGCAATTGAATGGAAATTAGGCACCAGCGCAGCGGGTACTGCAGCAGGCTTAAATTGCGCTGATGATAATAAACAGTACTGCGCTTTATTCCGCGATGGCGATGAAATGGCTGAGGGTATCGAAGACCTCCAAGTGCAGTATGGCTGGTTAGATGCGGCTGATGTGTTAAAACTTTCCGATGCAGGTGATGTGGCCGACTGGAATGCCGTTCAGTCTGTGACTGTCACGTTGACGATTAACTCTATTCAATATGCGCCCACTCTTGATGGAAGTGGCCTGATGTCAAAACAGGTGTCCAAAACGTTTATGTTGCGAAACCAATTGCCGGGAGCTCTTTAATGAAAGCTGTTTATGCACCACACAAGCAGCAAGGCGCCGTATTAATTATTGCTATGGTCTTGTTGCTGGTCATGAGTTTGATTGGCTTGTCGTCGGTTGTTTCTAGCACCCTGCAAGAAAAGATGGCGAGTAATGTACAGCAACGTACTCTGGCTCGTTATGCTGCAGAAACGGCGGTTCGCGCTGCTGAGGTATATGTATCTACCACTATTATCAATAAATCTAGATTGGCAATGTTTAACGGTGCAAATGCAGGACTATATGCGGCCACTCCTGTGAACCCGATATTATTTTCTAACGATCTAGTCAAGCAAGCATCGGTGCTAAGCGATACATCGGTCCCTGCCAATTGGACAAATGCTAACAGTGTAGAAGTGCTTGATCTGACGGATAAAGTTAAAGCTACTAATCCGAGATATGTGATTGAGTATGTAGGACGACGAAGCCAAGGCGGAACTGTTGTGTGGAGTAATAGCGCACCGGTTGAGCGTGGTGCCCCACACATTTTTAAAATTACCGCAATAGGGTGGGCGCGTGATACAAGCGTGTATTCTGTGCTTCAAACCCATTTTATGACAGGTACCGGTGTAGGAGTATTTGATTATGAAGAGTAAATCCAAAACTGTTGACGAATCTACGTCTCAAGTATTGTTAAGATTGAAAAAGCCACACTGGATGCAATATGTAGCTGTGATCTTCTGTTCTTCTGGAGTGGGTATGAATGCATATGCTGCGCCTGGAGAACTGAGTAAGTCGCCGCTGTTTCTCACATCGGAAGTGCCACCTAACATTTTAATGGTGGTGGATGACTCGGGCTCTATGGATTGGGAGAACTTGTTAACCAATGACGCCATTGCGGCTCACGGTGTAAGTAATACGCCAGAGAGTAATAGTGGTACCCGGTACCTTAATTTCAACCCTAGCAGTAACCAAGAACGGCGCGAGCTATGTGTCGCCTATAATGCCATGGCCTACGACCCTTCGCGTGTTTATTCGCCATGGGTAGGAAATGATAAAGATGGCAACCCTATGGTTAATAGTGTTGTCACTAGTGCTCGTACTGATGCGTTCGAGAAAACGGGCTCTGTAAATCTAACTTCTCATTGGTATTACGAGTGGGTTGATGACAACGGAGATGGTCGTTATCAAAACAATGAATGTAAAATATCGGATAGTGATAGAAAATTCGTATCCTCCATGACGGCTGCTCAGCAAACCAATTATGCAAATTGGTATACCTTCTACCGTAAGCGTGAATTTGTTTCGAAGCGTGCTCTATCTGAAATAATTACCAACTCTAAAGCTCGCATGGGGTTGGCGACTCTGCATAATAATAACTCTGTGGGGACGCTCGTTGCTGATATCGATAATATCTCTACCCCAGTCGATGCCACAGCAGTAGCCAATAAATCGGCCCTGTTGCGTAATTTATTTAGAATTAATTCTTCGGGCGGTACACCATTAAGGAGAACGCTGGAAGAGGCTGGTAAGTATTATGAATTTGGTCAAAACCCTGGTAACAGCTTTTTTGGGCAAGACGCTAGCACCTCGCCGATCCTGAGCGTTGCTAACGGTGGTGAATGCCAGCAAAACTATACTGTCTTAATGTCGGATGGTTATTGGAATGGTGGTAACCCCAGTGTCGGTAATACTGATGTTGCCACCAATAGCGCCTTTGATGGTAAGTCCTATGGAGACGCTTTCTCGAATACGCTCGCCGATGTCGCAATGCATTATTATGAAAGGGACCTCGCGCCAGGATACGCCAACAAATTACCAGGCTCCGCACTTGACCCAAACACGGCGCAGCATATGGTGACATATACTGTCGCGTTAGGGGTGAATGGCTCCATGACGGGCGCTGGTGTTGGTGGCGGTCCTACGGATCCTGAAGTTGCCTTTGCTTGGCCGCAACCGGTCGCAAACACTAATACAACCGTGGATGATATGGTTCACGCAGCATGGAATGGTCGTGGCGAGTATTTGAGTGCGAATAATACCGACGAATTGATTGCGGCATTGGGTCGTGCATTCCTGAGTATTGACGAGCGCCAGGGTTCCGCGTCTGCGGTTACTTTTAACTCGACTAAAATCGATACGGATACTTATGCGTTTCAGGCAAAATTTGACTCAAGCGGTTGGCACGGCGATGTATTGGCTTACGAGCTTGAAGATGGTTTAGATTCGAGTGGTAATCCAGATCCGACCGAGGTTGTTGGGGCGATTGGGCCGCAACAGTGGTCCGCTGCGGATAGATTGGATGCTCGCAATTTACTCACAGACCCGAGGCAGATCGTCACGTTTAACGGTACCACAGGGATTCCGTTTCGTGCTCCATTGCTTTATACAACTCCAGCGGCGAACGAGTTGCAGCCAGCGCAAATAAATGATTTGTTGAGTAGCGCAGCCTATCCAGCGAATACCGCAGTAGCAGCTCAAATTGCGCTGAATCAAGTTTATTTAACCCAGATTGTTGATTATCTTCGAGGCGTGGATACGAATGAAGGTGTCGCAACCGGAAAGTTTCGGCGTCGGTTTGGTAAGCGTTTAGGTGATGTGGTGAATTCGGCCCCGGTATTTGTAGCTGCACCGAGTTCTGGCTATCCCGATAAAATCCAGTCATCTAATGTGTCGGATAGCTATGATGCCTATATTAAAAGCAACTTGACCCGTACACCGATGTTATATGTCGGCAGTAACGACGGTATGCTGCATGGATTCGATGCTGAGACAGGTGATGAAACGTTCGCCTATGTGCCGGGCCTGCTTTATTCAACGCTTCCGTCCGAAGGCCTACATTATTTGGCTGAGCAAAATTATGCGCACCAGCCTTATGCTGATGGATCGCCAGTGGTGGGTGATGTCTTTATCTCTGGATCTTGGAGAACCTATTTGGTGGCAGGGCTCAACCGAGGAGGAAAAGGCATTTACGTTTTGGATGTTACCAACCCCAGCACGTTAACTGAGTCCTTTGCTGCAAATATTCCAAAACTGGAATTTACCCATAACAATTTAGGTTATACCTTTAGTCGTCCGCAAATTGGTAGGATGAATAATGGTAAGTGGGCCGCCATTTTTGGTAATGGCTATAACAATGATCCTAACGGTAATGGCAAGGCATCTCTTTTTATCGTGTATCTTGACGGTACCGGCTATAAAGAAATCACGACAGGGCAAGGCTCAATCGTAAGTAATAACTGCGCCAACGCTAGCAGTGATTGTAATGGCCTTTCCTCGCCGTTTATCCTAGATCATACCGGAGACGCTCGGATTGACCGTGCTTATGCCGGCGATTTACATGGCAATATGTGGGTCTTTGATTTGACGGATTCAAACGCCAACAACTGGGGAGTGGCCTATGTAAATGGATCTGACCCAGCGCCACTGTTTCAGGCTTGTTCTACAGAGCCTTGCACGGTAGCGAGTCGTCAGCCAATTACCAGTATGCCTGTTCTCGGTGTCCACCCGACGAGGAGAACGGCCGCAACCTGGCCCAACCTAATGGTTTATTTCGGTACGGGCCAGTACATCGCTTCTACAGATAGCTTTACGACGGCTACTCAATCCGCTTACGGTATTTGGGACGCGGGCCAGAATTATATCGGGCAGCCTCGCTCAAAGCTTGTTGAGCAAACAATAACCAACGGAGCTGGTGGTAGGGCGTTAACTGATCTTCCGGTTAATTATATTCCCGGTGTTTCGATCTCTCAGTATGGCTGGTTTGAAGATTTTCCAGATTTGGGTGAGAGAACGGTGATTGAAATGTTAGTGGATAGAGATGTTTTGTTCTATGCAACATTAATTCCCGAAAACACGCAGTGCTCACCTGGAGGTACTGGTTACTTAATGTTTGTGGATCGTATGAACGGCGGCGAATCTAATTTCGTGGTCGTAGATACGAACAACGACGGTGTGTTTGATGATGACCTTGTTAGTGGATTGCCTTTAGGTGCGATTCCTGGAGGATTAAGTAAAATTTCTAACAGGTTATTTACATCTGACTCATTGGGACAAATTAATAGCTATGGAATTCAAACTGGTGAAT
This sequence comes from Simiduia litorea, assembly GCF_042853465.1. Classification (GTDB taxonomy): domain Bacteria; phylum Pseudomonadota; class Gammaproteobacteria; order Pseudomonadales; family Cellvibrionaceae; genus Simiduia; species Simiduia litorea. The sequence continues at coordinate 655,377 of NZ_AP031497.1, forward strand.
ATAAACCTTCACGTCGAACTTCATGGTCTGTAATCCAGTAGGGGGTATGAAATGGTTAAGTATATTTTTGCATTGCTGTTGATGTCGTTTGTTTATGCGAACATTGTTAGCGCTGATGAAGGTGCTGAAACTGAAACTGGTAGAATTGACTATGTTAGTTCAGAGTATCTGGATATCGTTATTGACGATTCAGTTTTTACCTTTGCTTTAAATATGAAAGTGTTTGACACTAGAGGCAGAACGGTGAATCGCTATGCTTTCAGGCCCGGTGCTAAGGTCAAGTATCAGTTTGTTCGTGAGCCTAGTGGTCAGAGGCAGCTCAGCAATGTTTGGATACTATCCAACTAGTCAAAACAAATTGGAGAGGTTTCGTGAAAAAAACCGCGGGTTTTACTCTGCTTGAATTAATGATTGTAGTCGTGGTAGTGGCTATTCTGGCTGCTATTGCTATCCCTACATATAACGATCAAACCCAGAGGGCTAGGCGCGCCGACGGAAAGGCAAGTGCCATGCAATTGATGAGTCTGCAGGAAAGATTTTTCACTCAATATATTTCTTATACGTCAGTCCTTGTTGGGCCAAACGCTTGTGCAGGTGCGGCATGTGGATTGAATTTAGCGGGCGCATTGAGCACTGATGGCCACTACACCCTAGCGTTAACAGCGGCTCCTGCGGGTTGCGCTGCTGGGGGTGTTAGCTGTCGAACCTATACTATTACAGCAACGCCTAATATCGCAGACCCTAAGTGCGCAACGCTAACAGTTACCAATACTGGGCAGCGAGGGTCAACAGGTACAGGTGGTGATGAGTATTGTTGGCGTTAGTGTGTAGGTTTAGTTGTTGCAGTTTTTTTGCTTGATCTCGGCAGGGCTTGCTACTCGAGGCCTGCCGCTTTTATGGATAATGATTTGCCGTAAAAACTTTTGCTCTTGTTTCGTTGGGCAAATGTAGAAGCGGCCGTTCTGGTTGTCTGTGAAACCTTCGGGGCTAAAGGTTAGATTGGTTTTTCCGCCGAAGGCTACCCACTTTAGCGTACCTATTTGCGTTGATAGCGTTATCAGCGTTTCGCTAGGCTCGTCGTCATCTTGGATTTTGTTGCCATTTTTGTCGATGAATATTATCGCTGAGTTGCTCCAGTATTCGGCACAGGTGATTTCGTTGGTTGATGGGCAAATGATTACGGGTCGTTTTTGAGTTAATGCGAGGGATCTTGCTGATTGCACCATAGAGCTTAGGTTGGAAACGGCCAAGTTTAGTTTTGCTACGTAGAGGCATTCTAGTGAGTAGCTCGATAGCATGGCCAACACCCCGCTAATGGCACATACACTGAGAAGCTCAGGCAGAGTAAAACCAGTTATCGCCGGTTTTCTATTGGGCTGACTTCTTTGTCTTTGCATTATGTCCCTTCCATGGGTTCATGCTGGCTAGTTTTTAATTTTTAGCAGGATGGTTGCAGTCTGTCTAATATTTAGTTCTTTACGGGTTCGTTCGTACCTGTTGAAGTCTGCTCTATTCGTCCATACCTAGTTTTTTGAGTCTATATCGTAGAGATCTGAAGCTTATGCCTAAATGCTGGGCGGCTTCAGTTCTGTTCCAGCGTGTTTCTTCTAATGCTTTGGTTATAAAGGCTCTCTCGATGTCCTCAAGCTTTTTATCTAGGGCTTGCCCGTTCAGCTCATCACTTTGAGTGCAAGAGATTTCCGGTTGAATGGGTGCGAGCTGTAAATCATCATGGCGAATAGTATTGCCTTCACAAAGGGTGAAGGCTCTTTCAAGTGTATTCTCTAGTTCGCGCACATTGCCAGGGAAGGGGTAGCGCTTGAGGTGCCTGATTGCCTCTGGCGTTAAGGCGATTTTTTCTGACTCGTAGGTTAAAGCGAGCTTGTCAAGAATTGCTGAGGTTAAAACTTCTAGGTCTTCAATTCGGTCTCGCAATGCGGGGGCGTGCAGGTGAATAACATTTATTCTGTAGTATAAGTCTTGTCGGAAGTTTCCGGCACCGATTTCATTTTGTAGGTTTTTATGGGTTGCGCTTAGTATACGAATGTTTGTTTTTTGCTCCGCCTGCGTTCCTACAGGTCTAATGGCTTTTTCTTGGATAGCCCTTAGTAGTTTCACTTGCATATCTAATGGTAGGTCTGCTACTTCATCGAGAAAAAGTGTGCCTCCCTCAGCTGCTTGAAAAAGTCCAATCTTGTCCGAGTTCGCGCCAGTGAAACTACCCTTTTTGTGCCCGAAAAATTCACTTTCCATTAGCTCTCTTGGTATCGCCCCACAGTTTATTGCAATAAATGGACCTTCGGATCTTGGGCCTTGTGAATGGATCGAGCGAGCAATCAGCTCTTTGCCGCACCCTGATTCACCCGTTATGAGTATTGGCGCCTGGCTTCTAGCTAGCTTATGAATTTGTTGCTTTAGCTTTCGCATCACGTCGGTGGTCCCGACAAGTAATTCACTCTCCAATGTTTCTTTCGGTGAGCTGGATTTGATGGCGGTTTTTACTAAAGCCCTAAGTCTTTCAATGTCGATAGGTTTGGATAAAAAGTCGAATGCACCGGCTTTCATTGATTCTATGGCGATGTCGACGTTCCCGTGAGCTGTAATTACAGCTACGGGGAGATCCGGATGTTCATTTTGAATATGTTTGACCAGATCGATGCCGTTACCATCAGGCATTCTCATGTCGGTTAAACAGATGTCAAATTTATGCGACGCTAGAGCTTGTTTGGCTTCCTTTAGTGATGCAGCAAGTATGCAGCCAAAATCCATCCTCGTCAGTGTAATATTGAGGAGTTCTAAGATGTCTGGCTCATCATCTACAATTAACGCAGAATTTTTTTTCAATTTAACACCCTTTGATCGTGTGCTAGGCAAATTCTAAAGCAGCTTTTACCTTCTGATGTCGGTTTGTATTCTAATGTTGCCTCGTTTGCATCGCACAGCTCTTTCGATAAGTAGAGGCCTAGGCCCGTGCCGCTTGCGTGATCTGTGTTGAATGGCTCGAACAGTAGAAGTGCTTTCTCTTTGCTAATGCCGTTGCCTTCATCTATCACATCAATGAACGGCAGGCCGGATCTTTCATCGATTCCTGTTATTAATATGAGGCTCTGAACCCCCTTGTGGGCTTGGCTATATCTTAAGCCATTGTCGCACAGATTTATCATTACCTGATGCAGTTGCGATATGTCCATCGTGGCGAGCAAGGGGGCTTGGAAGTGTTGGGTTTGAATGTTTGCTCGGTTATAGGGGCCCTGTTCTAACTCCTCAACAAAGTTCTCAACCCAGGGGATTACATCAAACGTTTGTGCTTTCGCCTGCTGGCGGCGCGAAAGTTGAAGTACGTTTTCGATGATATTATTCACGCGCTCTGAGTGGCGAGAAATAATTGCCGTTAAATTTTTATCTTCAGCTGTAATAGTTGGAGATTCGGCTAGCAGTTGTCCAGCATGGCTAATGGCGCCCAGCGGATTTCTAACTTCATGGGCAATGCTGGCCGTCAGTCGTCCAAGTGAGGCAAGCTTTAGTTGCTGAGCTTGTTGCGTTAGCTGGCGATTGTCTTCTAAAAAAATAAGGGTATCACTTTGCTGGTCTATTTTTAGTGCAGCGAAGCTCACCCTCACTTCCTTACTGCTTCCCTGAGGCTTAAAAAGCTGTTGTTTGTGTGCACCGCTAACGGCCCAGCGCTGCAGCATGTCTTTGATCGGAATCGGTAAACTTGTCAATGGTTCGTTGGAGGGGATGCTGAGTAGTCGGTAGGCAGCGTTATTGGCTAGCACAAGTGCGTGATTCTTATTTGTTACAAGAATCCCTGTGTTCATTCTTTCGACAATTTGTTGGGCTAATGACTGTATGTGTTGCGCCAGCGCAGCTTGTTGTTTCGCTTCTGTTTGACTGGTTTGTAGGTGAAGGGTTAGATATCTAAACAGTAGCGCGGTAAGAAATAGGAGGATGCCTAGAGCGCCAGCTGAGAATAGACTGCGATCTCCTCCATTTTTGGCAACTGCATCTAATATTCCGGCGCCAATCGCGGATAGGCTTGAGAAAGCTGCTAATAGGAGTGAGAGCTGTTGGTTTAAAAATATGCCGCCGTAGGCAACGGTAATGATCAGCAAGTAGCCTAGGCTGCTGGTGGCGTTGCCACTGCTGTTTACCAGCAGCGTTATCGCGGCTATGTCTATAGTGAGCTGGGTCAGCAGCTGTCGCTGGCTTGGCTGAAAGTTCTTGCGCCAAAGCGAAACGAGTGTCCATAAGCCGATAAGCGTGTAGATGATGCATGTATAGGAAAATACGCTCGGGGCTAGATTACCAAGTGTGTTTGATGACACCCCGCCGTGAAACATAAACAGCAATAACGTGCCTAGCAGCACCCGGTAATAGCTGTATATGCGCAAAAGAGTGAGCGCGCTTTCATACCCAAGTAGGTCGTTTTGTAGGGTGTCGATTTTAGGTGGTGTCATGTGGAGTCCGAATCTGCTGCCGTACTCACTATATATTACTGTTTATGGAAACGGTATTTTGCGTTCCGTGCATGTTTGGTCGACAATAGCGCCCCCTGATACTCGGTGATTAGAGAATGCAGCCAAGTCCCTTGAATATAGTCCTCGCTCAAATTAATCCTTTGGTTGGTGATATTGATGGTAATACGTTGCTCGTTATTGCCAAGGCCGAGCAGGCTGTGGCAGAGCACAAGGCCAATTTGGTGCTTTTTCCCGAGTTGGTTATAACGGGTTATCCGCCTGAAGATTTGCTCCTCCGGCCTAGCTTGGAGTGGCGCATAGATCGGGCTATCGCGGCGATTTGTAAGGCTGATCTACACGCGGATATCTTGATTGGATACCCTAAAGTGGTGGCCGGCCGAGTGTTTAATATGGCCGGTTATATCTCAGCAGGTAAATTGGTGGCAGAGTACGCGAAGCAGCAGCTGCCAAACTATCAGGTCTTTGATGAGAAAAGGTATTTTCTGCCGGGCAATCAAGCTTGCGTTGTCGAGATAGCGGGCATTAAGGCGGCAATCTCGGTGTGCGAGGACATTTGGCATAAAGAGCCTATGTTGCAAGCGAGAGAGGCGGGCGCTCAGTTGATGCTAAATATCAATGCATCCCCCTATCATCGCGGTAAAACTCAAGAGAGGCGTGCCCTATTGGCGGAGCGGGCAATTCAGGGCGACATGCCTATTGTTTATATCAATCAGGTTGGTGGTCAGGATGAGCTGGTGTTTGATGGTCATTCTATGATTGTTGATCGCTCGGGTAAGGTTGTCATGCAGGCACCGGCCTTCGAAGAGGGGTTGTACCCAGCACAAGTAACTTTCGATGACGAAATCAAAGTAACGTCAACGGCGCAGGCTCCTGATGTAGACTCGTTAGAAAGCATTTATAGCGCGCTGGTCTTGGGCGTGCGTGACTACGTCAATAAAAACGGTTTTAAAGGTGTTGTTTTAGGGCTGTCTGGCGGAATCGACTCGGCGTTAACGCTCGCGATTGCGGTTGATGCGTTGGGTAAAGATCGAGTTGAGGCTGTGATGATGCCTTTTCGGTATACCTCCCAGTTAAGCTTGGATGATGCGGCTGATCAGGCAAGGCGGTTGGGCATCGGGTATCAGGTTATCAGTATCGAGCCTATTTATAATGCTTTCATGGGGGGGCTAGCCGGCGCCTTTACTGGGAGTGTTATGGATACCACAGAGGAAAACTTGCAGGCGCGGTGTCGCGGTGTTTTGCTTATGGCACTTTCCAACAAGAAGCGCTTGTTAGTGTTAACAACCGGCAATAAGAGCGAAATGGCAGTAGGTTATTCAACGCTTTACGGGGATATGGCCGGTGGCTTCGATGTGCTGAAAGATGTGCCGAAAACGGTGGTGTTTGAGCTCTCTAGGCACAGAAATCTGCGCGATGAGGTGATTCCCGTCAGTGTTATCGAGCGCCCCCCTTCTGCTGAGTTGCGCCCAGATCAGAAGGATGAGGATAGTTTGCCGCCTTATGATATTTTGGATGTGATTCTCGAGAAGTACGTTGAGCTCGATTTTAGCGCCGAACAAATTATTGCGGAGGGTTATCCTGAAGACGATGTTCGGCGCGTTTTACGGCTCGTCGACTTAAATGAATACAAAAGGCGGCAGGCGCCAATTGGCCCCCGTCTTACGAAGCGCGGCTTTGGTCGTGACAGGCGATACCCAATAACCAATGGTTGGGTCATCGGAGATTAAATTAAGGCATAGATTTACCGCAGGCTTGCGTGGATCTTGGCAACAGTGGAATAAGTATGACGAAGCAACAAAATGAAGACGTTAACGCAGCGGCCGAGCAATCTGCTGTGAATAAAGAGCACGATGCAGAAGATTTATCGAGTGGCTTAATTGACGAGCACATAGAGGAAGTCGTTGAAAACGGTAAAAGCGTTAGGCATAAGGGGATTTACTTGTTGCCGAATTTGTTTACCACTGGTGCTTTGTTTTCCGGGTTTTACGCCATTATTGCAGGCATGAACGGGAATTTTGAAGCGGCGGCTATCGCTATATTTGTCGCTATGCTGCTCGACGGTCTCGATGGTCGCGTCGCTCGCCTGACCAATACCAGCAGTGCTTTTGGCGAGCAGTATGATAGCTTGTCGGATATGGTTTCGTTTGGTGTTGCGCCAGCCTTGGTGATGTTTAGTTGGGCTTTGCAGGATATGGGCAAGCTCGGTTGGGCGGCAGCGTTCACTTATTGCGCCGGCGCAGCCTTGAGGTTGGCGCGATTTAATACCCAGATTGGCGTTGTAGATAAACGCTATTTTGTTGGTTTGGCGTCGCCTGCCGCCGCGGCTCTGGTGGCAGGCACCGTTTGGGTGGGCTCGGCCTCCGAGGCGTCAGGAATGTTTTTGTGGTTGTGCGCTGTGGTTACCGCCTTGGCTGGTGTGTTGATGGTCGCCAATGTGCGCTATACCAGTTTTAAAGAGGTCGATTTCAGGGGCAGGGTGCCGTTTGTTGTGATGCTGGCAGTGGTGTTAGCGTTTGCGGTGGTGACTATTGATCCGCCACGAATCTTGCTGGCAATTTTTGCGGGTTATGCGTTTTCTGGCCCGGCGACTGTTTTGTGGCGTAAATTTAAAGCCCGTAAGTCAGCAAGTGTGACTGAAGTCGACTA